>JBDRGJ010000416.1:0-2543 GCA_043817835.1 bacterium | reverse complement strand
TCCAAAAGATCCGGATGGGGCAACTCCTATTGCATACCTTTGGGCGCGGACAGTGCGGTGCGAGTCTCCTAATTGTGGAGCGGAGATTCCGCTAATGCGATCTTTCTGGTTGTGTAAAAAAACTAACCGCAAGTGGGCGCTGAGGCATCAAGTAAAAAGTCTAAAGGAAAAAGGTAAAAGTCCGGGAGTTGAGTTTGAGATATTTGAACCGAAGGCGGACAAGGACGTCCATAGTGGCACGGTTACACGAGCCAAAGCAACGTGTTTATGTTGTGGCACCGTCCTACCACCGGAGCGGGTAAGGGCACAACTGGCTGAACAACGCGGGGGTGCGGATGTCATATTTAAAGAAAAAAGTGAAAAGGAAAAAGAGTTTGGAGAAAGAGTCGGCGGTGCGAGGATGCTGGCTGTAGTAACATCCCATACAGGTGTGCAGGGACGGAATTACCGCCTACCATCCGAGAGTGATTATCAGGCAGTATGGAAGGCGCAGAATCGGCTGAGGGCAATTCTAAAAGAATGGGAGCAAAACGGAAAAAAGGGTCTATGTCCAGTACCGGATGAGCCAACGCCCACGAGTGATTCGCATAGAGCGGTTGGTAGTCAAATACCCCTATATGGAATTACCACGTTTAGTGATCTATTTACACGTCGACAGAGCTTGGCAATAACGGTTTTAGCGAGTAAAGTTAAAAACTTATTCCAAGATACTGCAATTGGCATTCACCGTCTTCTTGGAATAGCTATAGACAGGGTAGCTGATGCAACTGCCAGCTTAGCTAGCTGGCTTGCCTCAGGAGAAGAAATCAAGCACGTTTTTAGCCGGCAAGCTCTTCCCATGGTATGGGATTTTGGTGAGACCAATCCACTATCAGATGTTTCAAGAAGCTGGTCTAGTGCTATCAATTCAATTCAAAAGGTTGTAAAGGCAATTGGTAATGCCAGTTTAGGCATCGGGCAGTCACAACAGGCCGATGCCTGTCAATCCCCATTACCCTCCTGTTCAGTTCCAATATGGTTTACAGACCCTCCTTATTATGATGCGATACCATATTCTGATCTTTCAGATTTCTTTCTTGTATGGCTGAAAAGGGCACTATCCGGTGAGATCATACCGGACCCATTTAACCACAGAAATATTCTTTCACCAAAAGTACGCGAAGCTGTTCAATGTGAAAAGACATTCGATTCAGCAGGTAATCCGAAAGACAGCCACTTTTACGAAGAAGCAATGGCTCGCGCCTTCGAAGAGGGGCGTCGCGTTCTTAGTGACAATGGGATAGGTTCAGTTGTATTTGCACACAAAACGACTGAGGGTTGGGAAGCCCTTTTAACAGGGTTGATTAAAGGCGGATGGACTATTACTGGGTCATGGCCTATTGCAACTGAAGCGGGAAATCGATTGAATGCACGCGAAACTGCTGCTCTTGCCACGAGTGTTCATCTCGTCTGTCGCCCACGTCCCGAGAATGCACCCGTGGGCGACTGGGCTGAGGTATTGCGTGAACTCCCTAATCGCGTTGGCGACTGGATGGAGCGTCTTCAGGGCGAAGGCATTCGCGGAGCGGACCTTGTTTTTGCCTGTATCGGTCCGGCACTGGAAATCTTCAGTAGATACACGCATGTTGAGACTGCCGATGGCCTTGAGGTTAAACTTGCTGAATATCTGGAAAAAGTTTGGGAAGTTGTAGGCCGCATGGCTTTGGAGCAAGTGCTTGGCACGGAAGAGGCCCAGGCAAGAAACGGGGCTGCTAGTGCGCTGGAAGAGGACGCCCGGCTTACCGCTCTTTTTCTCTGGACACTCCAAAGCACCAACGGGAATGGTGAAGGCAAAAGTAAAAAGGTAAAAGGTAAAAGTGCGGAAGAGGAAAATGGAGAGGTAGAAGAGATCGACGAGGAGGATGAAGACGCTCCCAAAGGTAAGGCCAAGGGGTACAGTCTGATTTTCGATGTGGCCCGCCGTTTTGCCCAGCCGCTGGGTATTGATCTGCCCAAATGGGAAAACCGAATCATCAAAACCGATAAGGGTGTGGTTCGGCTTCTGCCTGTTTCAGAACGGGCCAAACAGCTATTCGGGGAAGAGGGTGCGAAGGCCGCTGCCGATTGGATCGAACAGGACCCTGTTAAGAGCCTGCAAAGGACGCTGTTCCCTGAACTTGAAAAGGCAAGGCCGCCTAAGATTCGCGGTCGCGGCCGAGGCAAAATCACCATCGATCCTTCTGCCATAGATAGCGATAGTATGAGGAAGGCGACAACGCTTGATCGCGTTCATGCGGCAATGCTGCTCCAGGCTGGCGGCCAAACCAACGCCCTGCGTTCGCTTATCAAAGCTGAACAGGACCGCAGCCCGGATTTCCTGCGTCTTGCAAACGCCCTGTCGGCCCTTTACCCTAAAGGCAGTGAGGAAAAACGCTTGCTGGATGCAATGTTGCTATCGGTTCCGAGGTAAAAAAGGCAAATTCAATGGCTATGCCCAACCGCTCTATCTGGCAGCTTGCGGGTGGCCCGGCTTCACGGCCCTACGCTGATGTGTTTTTAAAGCA
>JBDRGJ010000415.1:0-2630 GCA_043817835.1 bacterium | reverse complement strand
CAGACGGCGGGCAGGCGCTTTGCGGCTACAAAATCGTTTTTTTGTCACATGCTATTGTAAAGCTATTTATGACGCACTACAATGTCGGTCCGGCTGTCTGTTCGCCGGACTTTGCACGGCAGCGGCGCGGAACAAAAAGCGCCATTTCCGAGATGAATGTTATCAAATTAAGGCATGTCTTGTAAATCAGCCTAAAACCCGCCTATCCGTCTGAAAATGCGTCCCGACGGGACCGCGGATGCGCGCCGCCTGTCGTTGTAAGAACCCCTAAAAAATGACTTCTTTTTTTAGATAATAGTTTAACCCCGGGAACTGTTCTGTCACGGGGCCGGCCCATGGCCCAATACGGGCAATGTATGGCGGACAAAGAATCTGCTATCATGAAGAAGGGTCAAATAAGTAATTATCCTATCTCCTGGCACTGGCATTTTGAACCATATGGCTGTCTGCTTACGAAAAGCGGAAATAATCTGCGCCGGGACAGAACTCCTCTCCGGAAAACTCAACTCTTATCCTCCGCTTTTTGCGGAAAAACTCAAAGAAGCCGGATTCCGCGTGGAAAGGGCGCATTGCGTGCGCGACAGCCTGCGGGATATATCCGAGACCGTTGCCGAAGCGCTTAAGCGCTCCGACGCGGTGATAGTCTGCGGAGGCATGGGCCCCACATTCGACGATGTCACCCGCGAGGGTGTGGCTGATGCGCTGCAAAGGAAACTGCTGATTTCCCAGACGCAATTGAGAATTCTGAGAAAGAAATTCCTCAGATTCGGCATCCGCATGCCGGCCATCAATGAAAAACAGGCATTGCGGCTTGAAGGAGCAGGTTTCATCCCGAATATTGCCGGCTCGGCCCCGGGACAGATACTGGCCCTGAAAAAGCCCAGAAAAATCCTGGTTCTTCTGCCAGGCCCCATAAACGAGTGGGAGCCGATGTTTAAAATGCGCGTTCTGCCCGTTTTGCGAAGAACCTTCCCCGGTGCAGTTCAGCGCAAAACATTGATATTGCGGATCGCGGGCATGAGCGAGTCAGCCGCACAGGAAGCATTGCAGCCCGTTCTTGACAGTTTTGCGGATATCGATTTCACCATACTCGCAGGACAGGGTACGGTGGATTTTTTTATAACAGCCTCAGCTAAAACAAAAAAGGCATGTCTTCTTAAACTTGAAATCGCACGGCGCCGGTGCAAAGCTTTGCTGGGCAGCGCTGTTTACGGCGGCAAAGATGATTCCCTCGAATCGGTGACAGGCAGGCAATTGCTCAGGAAAAAGTGGACGCTTTCGATAGCCGAATCATGCACAGGAGGCCTGATTTCACACCGTATTACCGAAGTGCCGGGAAGTTCCCGCTATTTTACCGGCGCTCTCGCGGCCTACTCCAATGAAATAAAGAAAAAATTGCTCAATATTAAAAAAGCCACTCTGGAAAAGTACGGCGCAGTGTCAGCCGAGTGCGCATTGGAAATGGCCCGGGGAGCCAGGAAACTTTTCCGCACGGATTGCGCTTTGGCTGTAACCGGCATTGCCGGTCCCTCAGGCGGAAGCAGAAAAAAACCGGTTGGGACGGTTTTTACAGCCGTTTCGTCGCCGTCAGGCGAACGCTGCATCAGGAAAGTTTTCCGAACCAACCGTTCCGGCGCAAAGCAAAGGGCCGCTGTCATGGCCCTTGATTTGCTGCGCATTTCATTCTAATAAATAATAAAGAAAACACAGTATAGGCAAAATAAGCAACTGCCACAAACCAAGCAACGGGAAGCGGCCGAAAACTACGGCGAACCGGCAGGGTGCGGCTTGTTGTGTGCATGTCTTTCTTGCCTTGCTTGTTTTGCATGTGTTGTTTTTTTATTATTGGCGTTGCTTGTGTGCGCTTAAATATAGGATAATTTTGCCATGAAAAATTTTATACCAGCATTTTTACTTATATTACTCGTTATTGGCGGCTGCAAAAAATATCAGCCGGCCGTACAGGAACAATCCGTGGCACATAAAAAACCATCTTCCTCCGGCATTGCCAATCCCGACAAACCCAAACCAACGGCACATAAGCCTAAACCAGTGGCCCCTTATGTTAAAGGAGAGAATTATTTTTCGCTTGCCCGCTATGGCGGAGGCAGGGTTAATCTGGAAAATTACGCCGGCAAACCTGTCCTCATTGTTTTTTTCGCGGACTACTGCCCTTATTGCAGAAAAGCCGCCCCCTTCATGGAAAAAACCTTCCGTGACTATAACCTTAAAGGATTGCAGGTTCTGGGGATTTCAGTGGACGAAACCACTGAGCAGGCCGGGCATTTCGTGAAAGAATTAGGGCTCACTTTCCCTGTAGGCATAAACGGAAGGGAAGCTGCCAGAAAATACAGGACGCAGGGGATTCCCTACATTTTTCTTCTTGACAAAAATCACAGCATCAGCAACTTTTGGGCCGGTTACGACCCGTTTTTAGATAACGAGATACTCAAGTCCGTGCAATCCGTCCTCTAATCGGGTCTGGCGGGTGATTAGCGGACAATGACTGGAAAGGCCGGTTGCCGCAATCAAACATTTTCATGCACTTCACTAACCGCTACTCGCTTGCCGCTATGCGCTTTCTTATATGAGCGCTGAAACCGCTGACAAAGTCATATACTCCATGGTGG
>JBDRGJ010000414.1:0-3295 GCA_043817835.1 bacterium | reverse complement strand
GCTGGGTTGTCCCGCCCTTTTACGTCCGACAGCCATTTTTGAACGTATATTTTTGTTCATTGGGCACTTTGCATGGACCGGCGTAGTTTACCGTCGGAAAAGGGCGGCCCCTATGGGGTGAAAGTTGCAGTCAACTGCAACTTTCAGGCTAATCCCCTCACTGCTGCATATTTTCTATAATGTGACTTAATGAGTCATTCAGAAGCTGCGCCAAAGATACTTGTGTTGCGCCTGTCTTCGCTCGGGGATATAGTCCTCACCGCGCCTGTTTACCGCAATATAAAGGCAAAATGGCCTGATGCGCGGATTACAGTGCTTGTGAAACCCCGGTTTGCCGGAACGTTAGCCGGCCTCGACAGCGTTGCAGGAGTAATGGTTTTCAAAGGGCTTATCCCTGCAATCCGGGAGATACGCAGACAGAGATTTACCCATCTACTGGACCTGCACGCAAACCTCAGGACGCGTCTGATTTCCTTTTTTTCAGGCATCCCGGCCAGGGTCCGCTACCGGAAGGATGCCCTGGCCAGAAGGCTTTTCGTGGGAATGGGCGTTTCCACCCCGTCCCTCCAGCGCCATACTCTGGACAGATACCTGGACGCGCTTTCTGAATTCGGCGTTCCGGCCATTTTCAAAACGCCCGAACTCTCGGATTGGACAACCGCAGGAGACAAATCCTCCCCCCGCAAAATATGCGTTTTTCAGACAGCTTTCCTTGGCGACGCTGTCCTGACCCTTTCCCTGCTCAGGAAAATAAAGGAAATTCTGCCCGGGTCTGAAGTTCACGTGGTCTGCCTTCCGCAGACAAAAGATATCTTCCTTTCCTGCCGCCAGGTGAATGAAATAATAACAGACGACAAACGCTCAAGCGGCTTTTTTCAGACCCTTTTTTCGCTCATACAAAAGCTTAAAGCACTGCATCCCGACACCGCCATACTCTGCCACCGCTCCTTCCGCAGCAGCCTGGCTGCCCGGCTTGCGCTGATACCGGAGAGGGTCGGATTCGGCGGCAGCCCCGGCAGTATTTTTTTAACGAGAAAAGTGCCTTTTTCCTGGCTCCTTCACGACCTTGAAAGAAACCTGACGCTTCTGACACCCTTCGCCCCACACAGTCTTCATCCCGAAAAAAAGGGAGAAATCCCGTCTTTAAAAATTTCCATTACAGAACGTCTGGCAAAGGCCGGAATCAGCGGAACGGACACCCTGGCAGGCATACATCCCGGCTCGGTCTGGGCCACGAAAAGATGGCTGCCGGAACGCTATGCCGAAGTGATAAAAAAACTCTCCGCAAACGGAATCAGGACGGTTCTTCTGGGAGACGGTAAGGACGGACAGTGGAACGCCGGCATAACCCGGATGGCTTCAGGCTCCTGCCTGGACTGGACAGGCAGAACAACTCTGGCCGAACTGATGGCCCTTATGCCGAATCTGAGCCTTTTCATAACCAACGATTCCGGCCCGATGCACGTTGCCACGGCTTTCGGCGTGCCCACGCTTGCGATATTCGGCCCTACGACAAGAGAACTGGGATTTTTCCCCTACGGAGAGGGACACCGGGTGATGGAAAAAAAGCTCAGGTGCCGTCCCTGCGGCCTGCACGGAGGCAGGAAATGCCCGCGCAGCCACTTCCTGTGCATGAGACTCATCACCGCAGACGAGGTTTTTCAGGCAGCGGAAGAGATGTTAGGAGTGAGGCGTCAGGCGGTAAAGCAGGCGGGGGATTATGTGAGCAGGTGAGTACGGGTGCAGGTGATGACAAAGGTTAGACGTAAAACGTGAGAAGTGAAACGTTAGGAAGTGAGAAAGTGATGAGTTTTCAACCTCTCAATAATTCAACGATTCAACGCGGTTTTCTACGCTTATGCTCTTGTGACGTGGTGACCTGGTGACGTGGTGTCCTGGCGACTTGCAATGAGAATAATCCACTTCAACGATGAAAGATGGGACAGCGGGCTGACCGATTACGCTCTCACCCTTGCCGCCGCTCAGAAAAAGGCCGGCCATCGGGTGGAATTCTGGGCGTGCAGGGGCAAGCCTGCCTTTAAAAAAGCGGCAGAACTGGGGCTTGAGACTTTCGACTGCGGCAACAGCGTGCTGCGACTGGCTGTCCTGCACCGGCGCCTTTCAAAATTCGGGGCGGATATCATAAACACGCACACTGGCTCGTCCCATTCAACGGCCGCGGCGCTGTGCGCGCCCCTGTCCCGCGGCCCGGCTCTGGTGAGGACCAGATGCGACGCCGGAATCATTAAAAAGAAGCTTTTCGCCCCGACCCTCTGGAAACGCACCTCGGCCTTCATCGCGGGAAACGGAAAGATTCTTGAAAACTTCCGGGCGGTTTTCCCCGGTCTGTTCATCCCAAGCGCCGCGGTTTACCAGGGAATATGCGACCCCGGCGCAGGAACCGGGAACCGTCCGGGACCCGGGGAACATACCGGGATAACGGTAGGAATGCTGGGCCGTCTTGACCCGGTAAAGGGTCATGCCGCGGCGCTGGAGGCCGCTGCTGCCGTGGCCAGGAGGCATCCGGACATCATTTTCATATTCGCGGGGACTGAAAAAAATATTAAAATCCCGTATCTGCAGAAAGAGGCGGAACGTCTGGGCATCGGGCGCAATGTCAGACTGACCGGTTTCGTATCGGACGCTCCGGCTTTCATGAAAAGCTGCGACCTGGGCATAATCCCCTCCACCGGTTCGGAAGCGGTCTCCCGCGTCGCGCTCGAATGGATGGGCTGCGGCGTGCCCCTGGTATCCTCAGACGCAGGATCCCTTCCAGAAATCGTAAAAGACGGCGTGACCGGCATTGTAGTGCCGGCCGGCGTCGCCGGCCGGCTGGCCGAGGCTGTTCTTGACCTTCTCTCAAAACCCGACAGGCTCCTTCCTATGGGCAGGGCCGGACGCATCCGCTACGAAAATCATTTCACTCCGGAGCGGTTTGAAAAAAATACGACTTCAGTTTATGAAAAAGCGCTTGACAATATTCCACGTTGACGGTGAAAGAGGCTTAAGGGGCGGGGAAAAGCAGCTCCTCTACCTGGCCTCGGCTCTTCAACAACTGCGGGGACACCGCAATATCGTGGCCTGCCGCCCGGGAACGGCGCTGGAAAAAGCCTCCGGCGAGGCAGGCCTGGAAACCGTAAGCCTGCCGTTCTTTTTCGAGTGGGACCCGGTTTCCGCGCTCATTCTGAGGGTGAAAATAAAAAGGCTGCTGAAAGAGGGGCCGGTCGTGCTCCACGCCCATACCGGCCACGCCGCCTCCCTTGCCTGGCTGGCGGCAGCCGGAAAGCTCTGCCCG
>JBDRGJ010000413.1:0-2309 GCA_043817835.1 bacterium | reverse complement strand
CTTTATCATATAGACCGGGACTTTGAGCACCAGCCCGGGCAGCGCAACTGAAGGATCGGAGGACGGCAGACGGTTATATTTCAGTATCTCGTTCCAGTTGGTGGGATCTTTCAGATAAGTATTGGCTATGCTCCAGAGGGTGTCCCCGGGCCTCACCGTGACTTTCTGGAATTCCTGCGCCCGCACAGGAGCTCCTGACAGGCAAAAAATCATCAGATAAGACAAAATACCCGGGTAAATCACTGTAGAGATATCCTGCCTTTTTCGTTTTTCAAAAGGACTCTTGCGGAAGTGAATTTTCCTTCTATCCCGAGCAGGTCTATGAGAGAAATCCTTATCCAGTAGCGGCCCGGGGCAATGGCATCTTTGAGGTCTATATCTTCTAAAATCGAGTATTCCTTATTCAGCAGCATCAAGGAAAAATCAGAGTTTCCGGCTATCTGAACGTGGTAGCCCTGTATGGGATTGCCCACGGAAACGACTCTGACGTCGCGCGATAAATCGGAGTCGATGCCGACTCCGGCAACGGTTATCCCGGACCCGCCGGCGGGACCGCCTGAGCCCGCCGAAGAGAGCCCCTTCAGAGACAAAACGCTGCCCTCGAAATGGATGCTGGGCCCGGTTCCTGCGACAAGCTTCCGGTCCGTGGATTTCCCGAATTCCGGAAGCGGAGGCATCTTCACGGGACTGGAGGGAGGAAGTTCCAGTTTGACTTCGGTTGCGAATCCGGACGACACCTCCACTGTCTTGCCCTGCGCTTCCACATCAGCCTTCCCCTTGTAGACCTGAACCAGGGTGCTCATGTCTTCCTTGACCCTGGCGCTGAAATCCGTATCCCTGGTTTTAGGTGTTATACGCGCGGAAGCGGTCAGAACCCTGGAACGAGTGCCGCGGACCTCGCCCCTGAGCAGCTCCAGGTCAGTGTTCTTGCGTGGAGGTCTGAGTATGGCCAGGGAATTCTGATGAACGGTCAGAACCTCCCCGCCGGAAAATCTGACCCTGGCCTGCGCTTCGGCCGCAGTACGCAGCCCGTCATCCTGATAAAGGTCCATGCCCGTAGCCACGCCTTTCCAGTCCGCTGTGTCCCTCTTGCGGAAAAGCACTTCATTGACGTAATAGATAAGCCTGGCGGCGCGCAGCCTCTCCTTTATCATATAGACCGGGACTTTGAGCACCAGCCCGGGCAGCGCAACTGAAGGATCGGAGGACGGCAGACGGTTATATTTCAGTATCTCGTTCCAGTTGGTGGGGTCTTTCAGATAAGTATTGGCTATGCTCCAGAGGGTGTCCCCGGGCCTCACCGTGACTTTCTGGAACTTCGGCTGCTCCGCTGCATCGGCCGCGCCCATAAAAAAAATCAGCCAAACTGTCAAAAATATATCCCGGCCATGATTTCGCGGGCGCGATTTCAGACGCCTTGTCGGCCGGCCTGAAAAAACCAACGGAGCGGATTCCGACTTTTGTTTCATGCCTTTTTAACCGCCACCTCTTCTTTCTTATTTATGTACAGATTTTTGGGAATGCTGAAGTAAAATCTGGCGCCCCTGCCAGGTTCCGATTCCGCCCATATCCTGCCCAGATGGGCCTGGACTATGTATCTGGATATGGTCAGGCCCAGGCCGGTTCCGCCGGTTTTCTGTCCTTTGACCTGCTCGAATTTTTCGAAGACTTTCGTGGTATATTCGGCAGGGATGCCCTCGCCCGTGTCCTCTACGCACGAAATCACGGAATCCTCTGTTTCCTTTATAGCCACCTTGATATTTCCGTCGTCCGGGGTGAATTTTATGGCATTGCCCAGAAGGTTGGTGAAAAGCCGTTCCAGAAGCTCTATATCGCCGTTGAGCAAGACGGAAGAGGGACAATCCAGGTTCAGTTTTACGTTTTTGCGCTGGGCCAGGGGAAAGCATCAGTTCGATCACCCTGGCGGCGATGTCACGCAGCGGGGCCGTGGCGATCTTTATGTCAAATTTTCCGGCCTCCATCTTGGAGATGTCGAGTATGTTGTTTATCATGCCCAGCAGCCGGAAAGAAGCCCTGTCCACAGAAATAAGCATCTTGCGCTGCCCTTCGTTGATAGGACCGGGCACTTCCTTCAGAAGAAATTCCACAAAGCCCCGCACCGCCCCCATGGGATTGCGCAGATCGTGAGTTATGGAGTGGAGGAACTCCTCCTTTATCCTTGCAAGTTCCCTCTCCAATGTTATGTCGTGCAGGGCCGTGACCACTCCGATGCTGGTCTTTCTGTCCGGAGCGATGACCTGCAGCGCGGAGCACTGGTAAATTCTCTTCACCTTGTCCGTGGGCACCTC
>JBDRGJ010000412.1:0-8816 GCA_043817835.1 bacterium | reverse complement strand
ATAAAACCGGGTTACCAAAAACATAAGGCTGGGCGTTTTACAACGCCTTCATGTTTTCGGTAACCCGGCTGGCTCTTGGGACCGTTAAAACTCAATTTTATCTGTCGTATTTCGGCAGCCCGACCAGCGTAGAGACTTCCGGTCCCCTTTAGCTCCGTGGCTTTGCGCACCCGGCCTTTCGACACGGGTTTGCCATTATCGCACCTGTTCTTAATAGTCTAACAGATATTATGAAAAAAACAAGAGAAATATGAAAATTTTAACGAGGAAATACGTATATAATCGCGCGCGAATAAGAAAATAAATTTTTACTGCAAAAATATGGGAAAATGCGCATAAAAAAAAGTATAGTATCCGGTAATGTGGTTGTGTGTTTTCGGGGTTTCAGCAACAGTTATTGCAATGGCTTTGCCGTTTAAAGCTTTTGCCGCAACTGTGGGAGGGCAGCCCGGCTCTTTCCTGCGTCAGGAGGCCGGAGCCCGTTCAGCCGCCATGGCAGGGGCTGTTACGGCAATTTCAGACGACGCCTGGGCGCTCTTTTCCAATCCTGCCCTGCTGGCGGGACTTCTCAAACCGGAGTTTTCCGCCACGCAGTCACTGCTTTTGGAAGATGCAGCCAATACTGCGGCTGTTTTTTCCTATCCGGTATGGAACGGAGCCGTGGCTGCCGGCTATATGCGCCAGGCAGCCGGAGGATTTGAACAAAGAGCCACGCCGTTCGACTCCCCTGTTTCTTTTTCTGTCGCAGACAGCGTTTTCCAGGCCGGTTTCGGCTTCGGAATTCCTGCGGCATTTCCTTTGCGTGCCGGGCTTGCCGTAAAGAGCGTGAGGCAGAGCGTGGCCGGGGCGGAGGATTCCTCCGCAGGAGCGGATGCCGGTCTTGTTGCGGAGCCCCTGCCGTCTTTCAGATTGGGGTTAAGACTGCAGAACGCGGTGCGCCCGGGGATTACTCTGGTATCCCGCGAAAAAAAATACCCTGTAGGTGTGGACATCTCCCCGGCTTACACAGGCTTTTCGTCCGGCGTCTTCGCGCTTACTCTGGCAGGGAGGATTTCCACATACGGGTCCGGCCGCGCTTCTCTGGCCGGAGGAGCTGAGGTCCGGATGCTGGAAACAGCGGCTGCGCGCGCAGGCGTGCAGGAAAAAGGCTTCTCCTGCGGGCTCGGCCTTAAGAGGGGAAACTATCAGTTCGATTATTCCGTGCTTTTCCACGAAGTGGAGCTGCTCCACAATTTCACGCTTGCAATACGCTTCGGCTACACCATGCAGGAACTTGAAGCGGAAATAAAAAAGGGCATGCGCCGCTTTGCGCAGGAAGACGCCCGCCGACTGGCGAAAGTCTACGCTCTCCAGGCGGATAATTATCTCAAAAAACAGAATTATGTCGAGGGGATACGTCTGCTGGAGATGTCGCTTCTCTGGGAACCGGACAACAGGCAGAACAAGGCTGCTCTGGCTGCCGCCAAAGAGGAGATGGAGCGGAATCTTAAACGGCAGGTCAGCGAACAGACGAGAGCGCTGGCGCTGACTTATTATGAACGCGGCGAATATGACGTCAGCCGGGAATACTGGAACAATATACTGGACATTGACCGCGGTGACGCGCAGGCTCATGAATATATTGCGTTCATAGACGCAAAACTCGGTTCGATTGAAAAAAAACGTCTGGAGGAGGCCAGAAAGGCAGATGAAGACAGAGATGTCTCCCGCTCGCTGGCTGCCGCGGCCCGTCTGCTCGAGCAGAAAAAATTTGCCGAAGCCGAAAAAGCCGCCAGGGAAGCCATGAAGATAAGGCCTGAAGACTCCCAGGCCAGGTCCATTATTTTCATAGCAAGGGAAGGTCTGAAGATTTCACTTGAAATGAGGATGCATCAGGGGCTTCAGCTTTACTCCGAGAAACGTTTCCAGGAAGCCATGACTTTCTTTGAAAGCGTCCTGAGGGACGATCCTGAAAACAGCCGTGCTTCGGAGAAGGCGGGGGAATGCCGTGCGGTGCTGGAAGTTGAAGTTTCCCCCGAGAACCGCAGGAAAGTGGAGCAGCTTTATTATATGGGGGTTGATGCGTATCTCAAGGGGGATTACGATAAGAGCCGGCAATATCTGGGCCAGATAACAGCCATTGACCCGCTAAATGAAAACGCGCGGTCTCTGGATGAAAAACTGAAGAAAGCTTCAAAAACATGATGAAATCCGCGGTGATTCTGCTGGCTGTTCTGCATCTTATGCTGACCCCCGAAGGGGCCGGTGCGGCTCTGATTCCCGGAGCCGATTACGCAGGGACGGACATAACCCTATCCGATAATGATGTGCTACAGGGAACATTTACTAACGTGGGCAATCTTACGGTGGGCGCAGGTGTCAAGGTTTTCGTTTCACCGGGGATTCCGCTTGCCGTCTACGCCGCCACTATAACCATTACCGGGGAACTCAACGGGGTCGGACGCGGGCAGTCGGGCGGCAACGGCGGAGCGCCCGGGATAGCAGGGGGGCTGGGCTTTGGAGGAGCCGCCGACGGCAGCGGTGGGGGCGGGGCAGGCGCAGCCAATCATGGCGGCGGGGGCGGAGGCTACGGCGATGCGGACGGGGACGGCAAAAGCGGCGGCAGCGGCACAGTCGCAGCGGGAGGGGGCGGAGCAGGAGGCGTGCCCTATAACTCCACCTCGGCTGTCAGCATTCCTCTTTCGGAGGATGATATATTCCAGGGTTCCGGGGGAGGAGGCGGAGGAGGTGGGTTGGATGACCCGTATTCCGGAAGCGGGTCGGGAGGTTGGGGCGGATCGTCGGTTTTCGTGGAGGCCGGGTATGTAGTAATTTCAGGGACGATAAATGTGAGCGGCACACAGGGCGGACCGGGGGTAAATGCGCTGAATGGTTCAGATAATCCCGGTGCAGGCGGAGGAGGCTCAGGAGGGGGCATACTGATCCGGTGCACGGGCCGGCTTGATCTTTCAGGCGCAAAGTTTTATGCGGCCGGCGGGGCTGGGGGAAGCACTTTTGTGAGCTTCGGCACCCCCGCTAACCCCGGCGGCGGCGGCGGGGGCGGAAGAATAAAACTTTTATACTTCACCCCGGTTTTAACTTCCGTGTCAATATCAACTTCGTCCGGCCTGGGAGGATATGATGTAAACAGTGGCTATGCACAAAACGGTTCAAGCGGCACTGTCAGTTTTGGAGTCATTCCTTCCTCGCCAACGGATTTCGAACTGACAGCAGTCCATATCAGTTCAGCGGCTTATCAGTGGGATGCCAAACCGGCGCAGGAATGGGGCGGCCCTGTCAGCATGATTCCTGCCCTGACCACCGGACAGTTCCGGCTTTATTTCTCCACTTCTGCCGTGCCGTTTACTTCTTTTTTTACCGGTTTTTCAGTCTCAAGCGATACTGCCTTACTTAATGAGACAGGGCTGGTTCCGAATACGACGGTTCAGCGTTTTCTGACGGCTTATACTGATTACGGCGACAGTTTTCCTTCTTCCGCTGTCTCGACATACACCCTGGCAGCCGCGCCCGGAAACGCCGCCGGACAATCCACGTTCACGGCTATGGGAAGCTCTTTCCTTACGCTCAACTGGTCTTCCGGCTCTGTTTCTTCCGGCTTCAACCCTTCCTATACGCAATATGAAATCAGCGCCTCCAGCACGCCCGGTTTCACGGTAGGGGTAAGTACGACTTTCATATCAGCCGTTTCTTCCTCCCCGGTTTCACTCAGTCCGAACACCACCTATTATTTCAGGGTCAGGGCCAGGAACATAGCCGGGACATACACGGTTTTCGCCCCGGAATTTTCAACGGCGACACTTTCCGTTTCCCCGGGTTCCGGCGCCTTTGCCGCTGTCCATGTCGACAGTTTCACTTTCTCATGGTCATCCGGTTCAGTGTCGGAGGGATTTAATCCCCAGGGTACGCTTTATGATGCGCAGATTTCCGTTTCCACGGACAATTTTCTGACCCTTTCCGGCTCCACGCTGACCACTGCGGGACAAATGACTTTCACAGGCCTTTCTCCGGGAATTCTTTACAGCGCCAGGGTGCGGGCGGTCAACAAAAACGGACTGCCTACGGATTTTATACAGGCGCTTTCAACCGCCCCCGGCAATTTCACCAATCTCGAAACTCCGGGCAGGCCGGAACCGCCCAGGCCCACCGCGAGGTTTTCGTATGACGGCTCCGCAACCTTTACCTGGTATCCGCCTTCGGGCAGCGTCCCGCTGTTCAGCTACTTCCTTGAAATAGGCGGTACTCCCGGAGGCAATGATTTTCTCTCCGGTTTTGAGATCTCTTCCTCTCTTCTTTCATATTCCACTGGCGCCCTTGTTTCCGGCAGAACATACTATGCCAGAGTCAGGGCAAAGAGTTCGGCCGGAGTGCTCGGAGAGTGGTCTGCTCCGGGTGAAGGAGTTGCGGTCTGGATATCCCGGACCCAGCCTGCCATTGCCAAAGCATATAACTGGCCCAATCCTTTCGATCCTTCCAGTGGACCGACAAACATCGGGTTCAATCTCGAAGCGTCTGCGGACGTCGTCCTTAAGATTTTCACGCTGGGGGGGGATCCTGTTTGCGAATCATCAAGCAGGTTCGATTCTCCGGGAAATAAGGTCATCACCTGGTCCGGCAGAGACGACAGCGGCAGGGAAGCCGCTCCGGGAGGATATGTGGGCCTTCTCCTGAAAAAATACGCCGGAAAGACGGCAAAAGAAAAAGTTAAAATAGCGATATTATACTGAAGCGTTTGGCGTATAGCCTGCCCCTGCCCGACGACCGACAGGCGGGCGGCCAGGGCGATTAGCGTCCAGCCGGGTGACGTGCGAATATTTTTAATTTTAATGAAAAAATTTAATACCCTTGCGTTCAAGCTGTGCCTTCTTTCCTCGCTTCTGGTGCTGGGGATAATAGGCGTGATGTCCAAACAGATAATGAACGAAGCCCGTGCCAGCCTGTTTGCGGAACTGCAGGTGAGAGCCTCTTCATTCGCCATATCCTGCAGAGAAGCTATGTCCCCCAGACTGGACCCTTTTTCTCTGCACCTGCAGTTGAGAGAACTCACGAAGGGGAATCCGGCTGTCGCATATGTGGCGGTGAGCGACGCTTCCGGCAGGATTATTTCGCATACGGTTGCCGAGAAAATAGGCGGACTTGATTCATCGCCGGTGGCGGAGAAGGCCCGCATGTCCGAGAATTCCCTGGTCCAGACCTACACGCCACCGGACGGCATTAAATACACGGACATGGCCGTCCCTGTCATACAGGGCGCGAAACGTCTGGGCACCGTGAGAGTGGGGACCAGCGCCGGAACTATAAGCACTGCTCTGGCCCGAACACGAAAGAAGATAATCCTGATAGGCGCGGTTTCGGTAGTGTTTGCTGTAATAGGCACGGTGTTGATAGTGGGCTGGCTTACGAGGCCGCTGGCTCTTCTTGCCCAGGCGGCTCAGGCTGTGGGAAAGGGGAAGCTGGACGTGACAATACACTGGAAAGTCGGAGACGAGATAGGACTTCTTGCCGAGGCTTTCAACGGCATGGTGCGCGGGTTGAGGGAGAGGGACCATATACGCCAGGTTTTCGGGCGGTATGTTTCCGAGGAGATTGCCGCCAGCGTTCTGAGCGGCGCAGTAAAACTGGGTGGGGAAAAGAAAAATATCTCGGTTCTTTTCGCAGATATCAGAAATTTCAGCAGGATGAGCGCAAATATCCCTGCCGAGGAAACTGTAAAATTTCTCAACGGGTATTTCGGAAGGATGACCAAGATCGTTACCCGGAACGGCGGAACGGTCGATAAATTCATGGGCGATGCCATTCTGGCGATTTTCGGAGCTCCGCTGGTTCTGGAAAACAGCGCGGCCCATGCAGTGTCCGCGGCTTTGGACATGCGCAGGGAATTGGCCGCATTCAACAAAGAAAGAAAACAGGTTTTTCCGGAACCTGTGTGCATCGGCATCGCTGTCAACACCGGCTATGCGATTGTGGGGAACATAGGCAGCGAGGAAAGGACGCAATATACCGTTGTAGGGGAAGTCGTCAACCTGGCTTCCCGGCTGGAGGGACTGAACAAGCGGCTCGGTACCGATGTTCTGGTCTCGCAGTCCACGTGCCTGGTAGCCGGAAAGGATTTCATTTTCGAATCAGTGGGTGCTCACAGGATACGCGGATGGGAAGATCCGGTGGTCGCTTTTTCACTTATTGAGGCCTGCATAAGTAATGTCCGCGCTGGCCGGGATGATTTTGGAGCGAGATGAGGAGCGAGGAATGCGCATAGCGGGGCTATGTAAACGACGAGCGACGAAATCGCAGCCCAAAAGGGACCGGCCCTTCCCCGTCGGGGAAGGGAGGCTTGCCTTTGAGCGGCTGCTTCGTTGCTCCTCACTCACAGACCCCAGGTATGCTCGTTTGTCGCGCCTTGCATCCGTCCCGAAATTCCAGATTGCGTAGATTCGGAACGTCCCGTTCGTCAATGCCTTCAGGGAAAGAACGGGACGTCTCAAACTCAAGCCTCCAACACGGACATTACTTACGCAGGCATCAATAGGTAAGCAACGGAATGGAGAAAAGGCGAGGCTGCAAAAAGACTGAAGAACGGCAGAATATGAATTTTTCCGGGAAAAACAGGACGGTGCTTCTCCTTGTCATAGATGCTGTCGGGATTCCTACCATCGAATATCTTTTATCCAATTATTCCGGCAAACCGCAACTGCCCAATCTTTCCCGTCTTGGTCTGGGGAAGCTGCTGGCGACCCGCTTTGCTTCCCGCCTAGGGCGCTGGGGAGGGAAAAGCCGTGCCGCAGCAATAACCCAGGCTTCAGCTTCGGCGGACAGCGTCGTGGGCCACAGGGAAATGGTGGGTCTGATAGACGACAGGACCTTCAGTCTTTTTCCTAACGGTTTTCCCGGCGGATACATAAAGGCTCTTGAAAAAAAGACAGGAAGGAAGACTGTTTTTAACACGATGGCCGGCGGTATTGAGGCCATAAGGCTTAACGCCGCCGAGCACGAAAGGACCGGCTTTCCCATAGTTTACGCCAGCAAGTGCGATCCGCTGATACAGCTGGCAATGGATGAAAATGTCATTCCCGTCAGTGAACAGCATTCCATAGCCGACGCGGCATTGGCGCTGGCCCTTGAAATGGATATCCCGGTAACCCGCGCCATAGCCCGTGCCTATATAAAAACCCGGGACGGCGAGATCGTGCGCACTTCAAACCGCCATGATGCCGTTCTCCCGCTTGAGGGAAAAACCCTTGTGGACATGCTGAGGCAGCGCAATGTCTGGGTGGTGGCCGTAGGCAAAACCGCCGATCTGGTCAACACGGTCTACGACGAAAAGATAAAGCTGGCCAATCCGTCCTTTCTGGATCCCGCACTGGGGCTGAGGTTAGTGCATCCCGGAAAAAAAGACACCAATCCATACTCCGTCCAGGGGACGGTCAACGCAATCGTATCTTCCAAAAAACTTTACAGGCCGGACGGGACTTTTATCTTCACAAATCTTGTCGATACGGACAGCCTTTACGGCCACACACGGGACGTGGAGGGGGCAGTAAAGTGCCTTGAAGAGATTGACCGGATAATTCCGGTTTTGGAGAAGAACCTGAAAAAGGGGGACCTGCTGATGGTGACGGCGGATCACGGCATGCAGCATCGCTCTGATTACGGATATCATAACAACGAGCCCCTTCCCCTGCTGGCGGAGAGAATGGGTCACGGTGAGGACCTGGGAGGTCTCAGGACGGGCAAAGGAAAGACTTTGGCCGAAACCGGGTGGCTGGCGGCACAGGTGCTGGGATGTGCGGATGAGTTTGCGGATATCTGCCGCGTGACGGGGCCTGCAGCTTGCGGCATTTTGCAGGTTGAGGAGTAAATACCGCAGTTTAGGGTGCTGTACCTGCTGCCGGTATGAGCAGACGAGGTGTTCTTAAAAAAGGGACATTTTTTTGAAAATTTTTAACCAGGAACGGGGGGCAATATGAAACATAAAATACTGACGGCAGACGATAACGGCGATCTGAGGAAGCTGATAAATATCTCACTTTCAGCTGATTTCGATGTGCTTGAGTCTGCCAATGGGGCGGAAACCCTCAAGGCGGAGGAAGAGGGTCAGCCGGATCTTATACTTCTGGACATGACACTGCCGGATATGAGCGGTCTGGACGTGCTAAAAAAACTGCGGGCAAAAAACAGCAAGGCCGTTATAATCATGCTGACCGCAAGCGATGATATAGAACTTGGAAAAAAGTCCATTGAGATGGGGGCTTCGGAATACGTAACCAAACCTTTTGAGATAAGCTATCTGCGCACCATTATAAAAGACAGGATGGATGTTTTGAACGAAAAAAAGCCGGACAGCAGCCGTCCCTGGAAAGTGAAAAACGAATAAGTGGTTTTTTGTAAAAATGCCAGTCAAGAATTACGAGCCTCTATTATAAAAAATCAATTTTTAACTGTATAAGCGTATTTGTTGAAGTTCCGAAAAACGCTTCTTATTTTTTATGTAGGTGAATGCCCTCAAAAAGCCCAAACACGGACTTGTTAAGCTCTTTGGCGGGAATCGAGGAGGAATGGATTACCCTGCCGGTGTATTCATACAATGAACTGGCACCAGCCACTGACAGAATTCTCCACTTCGGTTTGCCGAAATCAGTTTCTCTGTCATTTTGCAGATTCTCGACGTCCCCAGAGCTCGGTTTTGGCGGGCCAAACGGATGCGTGTGACCGATATTGCCAACCAGGAACAATTTTTCGCCATCCGGCATGCGCAGCAAATTGTAAGTGGTAACACCATAATGTTTGCCTTTTCGAAACATAAAATGAGCATGTCCAGTGGC
>JBDRGJ010000411.1:0-10353 GCA_043817835.1 bacterium | reverse complement strand
TCCTGGTCAAGGACGTTGCGCAGGTGCGCATCGGCCATGCTGTCCGGCAAGGAGCCTCCTTCCAGGACGGAAAGCATGAGGTCGTGGGCGGAGTCGTTATGATGCTGCGCGGAGCCAACAGCAGAAGCGTCGTACGGGAAGTAGAGCGCAGTGTTCGCGTAATCAATGAAAGCGGCGTCCTTCCTGCAGGTGTGTCGATACAATCCTTCTATACCAGGGACACCGTAATTACGGAGAGTATCCGTACTATCATCAAGGCCTTGGGAGAAGGTTCCCTGATCGTTGTTGTCGCGGTCTATTTCTTTCTGCTTAGCTTGCGCGGCTCCCTGGTCATCATACTGGCGCTTCCCCTGGCCGCAATGCTGACCTCGATCCTGATGAAACCCCTTGGGTTGACCGGCAACCTCATGTCCCTGGGCGGGCTGGCTATCTCCATCGGTATGATCATCGATTCCACTATCATACAGGTGGAGAACGTGTTGCACCACCTGCCGCGGGAGGACTCCATGTCCGCCCGGATCAGCGCGGTCACCATGGCCATCCTGGAGGTCAGAAAGCCCAGCATATTCGGAGAATTGATCATCGCGCTCACCTTCCTGCCTATCCTGGCCCTGGAAGGGATCGAGGGCAAGATGTTCCAGCCCCTTGCCCTTACCATAATGCTCGCGCTGCTCTCATCGTTGTTTCTATCGATTATGGTCATCCCCACGCTCTGTGTGCTCATTCTCAGGCCGGCTAAAGACGTTGAAAGCCCTGTCGTGGCGTGGGTGAAGCGGATATACCGGCCCGTTCTCGGATGGAGTTTGGCCAACAAGGCTGTTGTTCTGACCGGCAGCGGCGTCCTTTTGGCTGCGAGCATTGGCATGATTCCTTTACTGGGCACGGAATTCGTCCCCATCATGGACGAAGGCTCTTTCGACATGGATACCTCCATCGCGCCGGGGGCGTCTTTGGAGACCTCGGCCGGGGTCGCCAAGAAGATAGAAGAACGATTGATGACCTTCCCGGAACTGGATACCGTCGTGTCCCGCACCGGCTGGACCGGCCGGGCCATTGAAGCCCGCGGAGTCGAGAAGACCGGATTTCTCGGCGTACTTAAACCAAAACGGGAGTGGGTCACGGCCAAATCGAGGGAGGAACTCTTCGAGAAAATGCGGGCTGCGGTCAAGGTCATCCCGGGCGTCGTGGTGGGCTTCAGCCAGCCTATCCAATGCCGGGTGGACGAACTCGTGGCCGGAGCCCGGTCCCAACTTGCAATACGGCTTTACGGCGATGATCTGGCAATCCTCGGCCGCAAGGGCCAGGAGATCCTGCGTGTACTTTCCGGGATACGGGGAGTGACCGACCTGGCCATGGAGCGCCAGGAGGGGCAGTCTTACGTCAATGTGAACGTTAAAAGGGACAGCATCTCCCGCTATGGGTTGAACGTTTCGGATATACACGACGTCATGGAGATAGCATTGGGCGGCAAACCTGCCGGATCCGTCTACGAAGGCGACCATGCCTTCGACGTGACTATCCGCCTTCCTGATTCCGAAAGGAACTCCATCGCAGCCCTCAACCGCCTAATCATTGCCTCACCCGCGGACGGCCCGCGTCTGCCGCTCTCCATGTTGGCTGACGTCCGCATGGAGGACGGCCCTGTGCAGATCGGCCGGGAGTCCGGCAAGAGGCGCATCCTGATAGAAGCCAACGTGCACGACCGGGATCTGGGCGGTTTTGTGGCCGAAGCTCAAAGGCTAATCCGCAAGGAAGTCTCATTGCCTACGGACTACTATCTAACTTGGGGCGGGCAGTTCGAGAACCAACAGAGAGCGATGCGCAAGCTGGCGGTCATCGTGCCGGGGGCGATACTGCTCATTTTTGTCCTGTTGGCCGTAACCCTGGATTCGCTCAAGCAGGCGCTTCTTGTGCTCCTTAATCTGCCGCTCTCGCTGGTTGGCGGGGTCATGGCGCTGTTCCTGTCAGGGACATATATGTCTGTCCCGGCCGCAGTGGGCTTCATCGCACTTTTTGGAGTGGCCGTACTTAATGGAGTGGTGCTGGTTACCTATATCAATCAGCTCCGCAGGCAACAGGGGATGGATACGGATACAGCCGTCCGGGTCGGCTGCGAGCGCCGCATGAGGCCCGTGCTGATGACTGCAGCTATCACTGTCTCCAGTCTGATCCCTATGCTTTTTGCCTCCGGCCCTGGTTCTGAAATCCAACGGCCTCTTGCCATAGTGGTCATCGGCGGTCTTACGACATCCACTTTTCTTACGTTAATGGTTATACCTGTGCTTTATGGTTTTTTTGAAAACGATTGTAAAAAAACGGCATCTATCAGCGGGTCACATGCTGTGACTGATGACAGGTAGCCGGATAAGCGGGATATGTCGGGGGTTTAAAAGAGGAATTACTGTTTCAGGCTTTCGAGAATCAACCTTCCGTTTGCGCTATCAACCCTCATAACAAAATGTCTCAGAAAAGACATTCCGAGAAGACCGTCCATCTCGTCGGATGACACAGGCATGATTGAGGCGGGCGTGTTGTTTACCCGGGATTTTCCGATTGTAATCGATTTTAAACGGACTTCTTTGGTGCTGATTTTGCGTCCGTCAGCCACGGTTGCCTGCGAAATCCTCACGACGTCCTGCGGCTTCAATTTCAGCGCGTCGGCAACTCTTTTATAAAGAACCGTCGTAGTGGCCCCGCTATCCACCAGAAGCCTGGCGGTGACGCGTCCGTTGATGACAGCCTTTACAATGATACGGTTTCCCTGCACGTCCGATTCGATGGAATCCCGGGTGAAATCGTTCTTCATTTTCCGGACTTCGTCTCGGACCCAGCCGTAGTACTCTGCGTACAGCCCGTTCGGGTTGGCAGCAAGAAGCTGTTTGCCCTCATTGCGGATATGGGCGTCGATTTTATGATAGGCATCAAGATAGGCCTGGGTACCGGAACCTGGGTTGCCTGCTTCGCTGCGGAGTTCTTCCAGGCGGAAAGTCTGGGCCTGAATCCGTGCGCTGATTTTGTTCAGTTCGCTTACCGTGTCGTTGTAGTCCTGAGGGTTCGATTGCTGGTCAGTCGCGCGGAGCTCTTCGGATAGGGACCGGTAATTTTCCTTGAGGGAGGATAAATCATTTTCGATTTCACGGGCTTCTTTTTTCAGGTCTGTCCGGCGGTTTTTTTCTTCAAAAGTCTTATCCCGTCTGAATTTGATGTCCCTGTAGAGACCGGAAAGTTTTGCGGCTCCTTTGGGCACAAGACTGCCTGACTCGAACTGGCGTCGCCTCATTTCTTTTGCGGTCGTTTTTCGCTGCTTTTTTGTGGAACGGCGGATGCGCAGAATATTTTTCTTCTTAAGGGTTACGGTCCCGTAGCCTATATTCACAACCACTTCGGAGGAATTTTCTGATATCACCAATCCTTCGATTGTGCTGCCGTTCTTCATGCGGATGGTGTCCGCCCATGCCCCGGACAGGGCGGTGAAAAACAACATTGTAATCCATAGCCGGAGTAAAAGGATCATGTCTAAAGTATAGTCAAGATTTGTGTCGAATGCCAGCAGGAATCGTATATTCTGTTTTGGTGTAAAAGGATACAAATGCCTGTGCTTAAGCAATCTGTTTTTCGAATGTTCATTTTAAAGTTAAAACCATTGCTGTCCAAATTAACATTATTTTCCCCTCACCCTCCCCTCTCCCCTTGAGGGAGAGGATTACTTGTCCGCCGAAGCCTTGGCGGAGGAGGAAGGTGAGGGGGAAGATTTGATTTCAAATCTCAAAATAGCTGTTACGTCGCAGTATGCTGTCCAAATTGGACATGTATGATGTTAAAACCATAATTCTATTTACAGGAGAAACGGGAAAAAGTATAGTCAATGAGGATGTAAACGCAATATCTGGACTTCGGGGAGGTTGTTTGATGAAAAATGTGTGGATTGCGGTTATAATGTTAATATCCGTAAGCTTCGCGGCCGCGAAGGAACCTGAGATCAAGACGGAAGAACAGAAAATCCTTTATACCCTCGGAGTGGCGCTGAGTCAGAATGTCAAGCAGTTTGACATAAAAGCCGAAGAAGCCGATTTTATTGCAAGGGGCCTTATAGATTCCCTCAAAAACGGCCAGCTTAAGGTGGATTATGATGCCTATGGCTCTAAAATAGGACAGTTTGTCCAGGCCCGCCAGGCGGCAAAAGCCGAGAAGTCGAAAAAAGCGGCCAAGCCTTTCCTGGACAAAGCCGCAAAAGAAAAAGGGGCGCAGGTTTCTCCTTCCGGACTCATCTACACGGAGATCAAAAAGGGAAAGGGAGCATCTCCGAAAGCCACGGACAATGTAAAAGTACATTATCACGGCACTCTCACGGACGGCAAGGTTTTTGACAGTTCAGTGGATCGCAAAACTCCGGCAGAATTCCCTCTCAACGCGGTAATTCCCTGCTGGACCGAAGGAGTTCTAAAGATGAAGATCGGCGGCAAGGCAAAGCTCGTCTGTCCCTCTTCCATAGCCTACGGCGACAACGGCAGGCCTCCGGTCATCCCGGGCGGCGCCCCGCTGGTATTCGAAGTCGAGCTTCTGGATATCGTAAAAGCGGATAAGCCCGCTGCGGCCAAAACCGCCCCGGCAAAACCGGCCAAAGCTCCAAAGAAGTAAAAACAGAGAGCAAAGCAGGCAAAAGAAGTCAGAAGCCAGAATTCAGAAGACAGAAAAGCAGCAAAAATACAAGTAAGACAGAAAAGGCAATTGTAAACCTGCGGGTTTGCAGTTGCCTTTCTTGTTTTGATTGTGTTTCTGGCGTTGCCTGTCTGGCTTTTTAAACGGCGGGATCGTGTTTTCCAGTTATTATCACTGAAGACATAATTGAAAGAGCCAATATTCCAATTACCAGCGCAAGGGAGACGGTTACCGGTATGTGAAATATGTCCATCAGCATCATTTTTGCGCCGACATAGCAGAGTATTACGGAAATGCCGTATTTTAGGAAACGAAAGTACTTCATTGTGCCGGACAGCAGAAAGTACAGTGCCCGCAGGCCCATTATGGCGAATACATTGGAAGTGTAGACGATAAATTTGTCCCGGCTTATGGCGAGTATGGCCGGAATGGAGTCGAAGGCGAACATCACATCAGAGGCTTCCACAACAAGCAGGGTGGCGAAAAGCGGTGTGGCATGCCAGACCTGGCCCTTTTTGATGAAAAAGGAGTCGCCCGTCATGGTGTTTTCGAAAGGCATCAGTTTTTTAAAAAGTTTCAGAAGCGGGTTTTTCTCCGGCTCCACTTTTTGTCCGTCGGTGCCGGCCATCTTTATGCCGGTATAGATGAGCAGCGCACCGAAAAGATAGAAAAGCCAGTGCATGGTGTTGACGAGGCTTATCCCCGCGAATATAAAAACAAATCGCATCACCACAGCGCCCAGTATCCCCCAGCGCAATATTCTGGGATGATGCTTTCTCGGTATGCCGAAATAGGAAAAAATCATCACGAACACGAACAGATTGTCCAGGGATAGCGAGTATTCGATTATGTAGCCGGTCAGAAATTCCATGGCTTTTATCCGGCCGAGTTCATGCCATATTCCGCCGCAAAACAGCAGGGCCAGGGAAATCCAGCCCATGACCCATAGGGAAGCTTCTTTCAGGGAAACCTCGTGGGAATGCCTGTTCAGTATGCCGAGGTCGATATAGAGAAGGAGCGCTACGACCGCATTAAATATTATCCACATCAAAGTTTGTGGTTGCATAAAAGGTTTTTGTAATGGTTTTATTCTAACATTTGCAGCAGATACTTAGGCTGTAGGCTGCCCGCCAAACAGCGCGGCGGGTCCTGCCCGACAGCCTATCAACCTGAATAATTACCATTTTCACGCGAAGGTGAGAAATGAGAATTCGGTCAGGAACGAATCATCACCAGTTCCATTTTGAATTTTTTTACCGCCCTCAGAGCATGCGGTTTGTCCGCCGGCATGATTATCATTTCTCCGGCCTTTACTCTGTGGTGCCGGCCGGAAATTGTTATGTCAGCTTCCCCGTCCAAAATATGTACCAGGGCGTCGTAGGGGGCGGTGTGTTCGCTCAGCCCTTCGCCTTTATCAAATGAGAAAAACGTCACTGTCCCGGTCTTTTTGTCAATGAGCGTTCGGCTTATCACCGAGCCGTCCTTGTAGCCGACAAAATCTCCGGTTTTAATGACATACCCTTGCGGTTGTTCCGTTTTATTGTGCATGTTTCCTCCTTATTTAATTCAGGGTTTGTTTGAACCTTTTATAGCTGAACCATGCCGTAAAAAAAATTCGTCTTTTCCCAAAAGTCCCAGAATTGTCTGGGTCTCTTTTCTAAGTAAAAGTAGGTATTAAGAATCTGGTGACATGCCGAGTTTAAGGATACACTTAGAATGAAAGATAAAGATATCACACGGTTGAAGAAGAAAACAAATTTCACCGTGTTGTAAATTTAAGGAGGGAACTAAAATATGAAACACTCCATATTATCAATAAAAAGCAGTGCGGCTATAATCGGAATATTCTTGGCCGTTCCGGTTGCATGTCAGGCGGCGGGATCCGGATTGTCTTTCGACCAGGGCCTGGATATTAAATCCATGGTCCAAGAACTGGCAGAAAATTACGACGGCAATATCGTTCCTCCTCTCGCAGCCGCCCAATATGACCGAGAGAGTAGTTCAACCGGCCATCTGCGCAATGCTATGGCCAAGGTAATGGAGGGGTTTCAATATCTTTCAGGGCCTAGGCGACCATTGCCGAGTTCCCATCCGATATTGCAGTTTAGCAATATGGCAGGGTTTGTGGAAGATGACTTTAATACCTACTTCGAGGATTTTAACGATCCCGGTGAAAAAGGAGACTTTGAGTGGTCTCTCAATTCCACGCTTAAGTTAAAGCGCAGATTTCTTCCCGATCAGTCGAGAGAATGCTTTAGAGCCATCGGAGGGGCGGTATATTTCTGCGGCGATTCCGCAATAGGGAAGGAAGAAGTTTCTTGTGAAGAGGGAGATGCGCTCCTGGTTTTTGATTTACAGCGGTATAACGGAGGCATTACGATTGAAACAATTCCTGCCATAACTGTAATACCCAAGTCCACCAAGGAAATGGATGTTACCTATACCGTAACTACTGTATATCCTGCGGACCGGGACATTAAAGACGGTGCCACTATTTCGGTAAAATTTAAAGTCAAGGTGCGTCGGTTTAATGATGAGGAGGAGGCTTTCCGGGACTATTATCAGCGCCGTTATAAATAAGTGTTCTGTTAGCCGAGATATATAACCCCACGGGCATACCCGTGGGGTTATGTTTTCCAGGTTTTTGAATGATAAACAACCCAAACAATCATAAAAGTCCGGTGGAACTGTTTTTATTCTTCCTCCTTTTGTTTTTCGCGTTCTTTTTTCTTATTTCCGGGTATGCTCTGGTTCGCAGCGCCGGAGCTTCGCTTTTCATCGCCGTCTTCGGCTCCTCGGGCCTGCCGGTGGCGATGGCGTTTGAGCCGGTGATGATGTTTGTTTTTGTTTATGTTTACAGCCGTGTTCTTACCTCACAGGGAAGCAGGCGGACGGCATTCTTTTCCTGCATTTTGACGTCAGCCGTATTTCTGATTTCTTATTTTGTCGTGACGTCGAAGCTGAGGTTCCTGGATAAGGCTGTTTTGGCCACGCTCTATGTGTTTTGCGAGCTTTATGTGGTGATTATAGCCGAGCAATTCTGGTCTTTTGTAAACAGTACGCTTGTCCCCGATGAAGCGCGAATATGCAACGGCCTTATTTCGGCAGGCGCCAGTGCAGGGACGATAGTATCGAGCCTGTTTATGCGGAATATGGTCGTTGAAATAGGGACTGAAAATATCCTGCTTATAGCCGCCGGGCTCATGATACCCGTGGCCCTGCTGATTTATTCGGCTTACGGCATATTCGGCGAACCTAAACCTTCCCGTAAGGAAGCCGACGGCAAAAAAGGAGTGCTTCATGTTTCGCTGCTGCTGAAAAACAAGATCCTTATGAGGCTGGCGGTCATCGTGTTCCTGGCGCAGGTTTTCACAATGTGCGCGAACCTGCAATTTTTTGAGTTTGTCGAGGCCGCATTTCCGCAGAAAGATCTCAGGACGGCCTATCTTGCCGATTTCTGGATGAAAATCGGAATTATTTCCCTGCTTCTGGATTTTATCGTGGCGCCGCTTGCCCTCATATTTTTAAAACCCGGCACGATAATGATAATAGTTCCCTGCATAAACGCCGCTATGGGCATCCTTATGTTCTGTGTCCCCAGTCTCGAAACCGCGAAATTGTGCCTGGGAACGTTTAAGGTACAGGATTACTCTGTTTTCAGGTCTGCGAAAGAAATTTTTTACATACCACTGGACTTTAACGCGCGTTACAGGGCGAAGCAGATTATAGACTCCTTCAATTACAGAGTTTCAAAGGGAATAAGCGCAGCAGGAGTAGCTGTGTTCAGGATGGCAGGCGGTGTCGTCTCATCTTCAGGCTTCGCGGCAGCCGCCGTAGCGGCCGCTTTTTTATGGATAACGGCGGCGGCGTATCTTAAGAAGGAAGAGAACATCGCTGAAGAGAGGGTATAGGGTATGGGGTAGACCCCAACGCAGAGCTTTTGGGGCGGGCGGTTCCCCGGAGGGGCCCCTAACCGCCCCGGGATAGAGGGAAAATTTTAAATCCTAGCAATTCGAACGAGTTAATTTTTTTCTGGGGGCAATATATAATAGTCGAGTGTTGTAAAGATGTGCGAATTAATTTTTGGAGACACAGGCGGGTGTATGAATGTGCTTCATATCCTTCAGATATCTGCCGGTGTGGGAGTGCGGATTCGCCATAATGTCGGCAGGAGCGCCTTCAGCCACAACTTCCCCGCCTTTTCCTCCTCCCTCGGGGCCTAAGTCAATAATCCAGTCGGCTGTTCTTATGACATCCAGGTTATGTTCTATAACCAGCACCGTGTTGCCCTGCTCGGCCAGGCGGTGAAGGACCGCCAGCAGTTTGTCCACATCCGCGAAGTGCAGGCCGGTGGTGGGCTCATCAAGCATGTAAAGGGTGTCGCCCGTGGCCCTGCGGCACAGTTCGGACGCCAGTTTGACCCTTTGCGCTTCTCCGCCGGAGAGGGTGGTGGCGCTCTGTCCCAGCTTTATATAGCCCAGGCCTACATCCTGAAGGGTTTTTAAGACCCTGGCTATGGGAGGCACGGCAGAGAAAAGCATGTGGGCATCCTCCACGCTCATGTCCAGCACGTCGGCAATGCTTCTTCCTTTATACTTGACCTGTATAGTCTCTTCGTTGAAGCGTTTGCCGAGGCACTCCTCGCAATGGACATATACGTCCGGGAGGAACTGCATTTGTATTTTTAATGTGCCGTCGCCCTGGCAGTTTTCGCACCTGCCGCCCTTTACGTTGAACGAGAACCTTCCGGCTTTGTAGCCGCGCCTTTTGGCTTCAGGCAATTCGGAGAAAAGGTCCCGGATAGGCGCGAATACTCCGGTGTAGGTGGCGGGGTTGGAGCGGGGTGTCCTGCCTATCGGTGACTGGTCCACTATGATGACCTTGTCGATGTTTTCGTGCCCTTTGATTGCGCGGTGGGCCCCGGGGATTTCCTTCGCGTTGAAAAGCTTCCTGGCCAGACCCTTGTATATCACCTCGTGGACCAGGGTTGATTTGCCCGAGCCGGAAACGCCGGATACGCAGACGAAAAGACCCAGAGGGATTTTAACGTCTATGTTCTTGAGGTTGAACTGGCTTGCGCCGAGTATCTGCAGGAATTTTTCCTTCGGCCGGCGGGAAACGCGGCCCGGCATAACAGTCTTTGACCCGTTAAGGTAAGCCGCTGTTTCGGAGTCCGGCGATTTTAAAATGTCTTTCAATGTTCCCTGGGCGACAATTCTTCCGCCGTGCGTTCCGGCCCCCGGTCCCAGGTCTATTATCCAATCGGCGCAGCGTATAGTTTCTTCGTCATGCTCTACGACTATCAGGGTGTTGCCAAGGTCGCGCAGGGTTCTGAGCGTGCCGAGAAGCCGGGCGTTGTCCCTGGGGTGCAGGCCTATGGTCGGTTCATCCAAGACGTAGAGAACGCCGGTCAGGCCTGAGCCTATCTGGGTGGCAAGATGTATCCGCTGTGCCTCTCCGCCTGCCAGGGTTTCGGAGCGCCTGTCCAGGGTCAGATAGTCAAGGCCCACGCTCAGCAGAAAATTGAGGCGGGCATTTATCTCCTTCATTATCTGGCCGGTTATGACCAGTTCCTTCTGAGTCCATTCAAGGGCCGAGAAAAAATTCTTCGCTTCCAAAACGGAAAATACGGTGACATCCGAGATGCTTTTTTCTCCTACGAAGACTGAAAGCGCTTCCGGCTTAAGGCGGTCG
>JBDRGJ010000410.1:0-6396 GCA_043817835.1 bacterium | reverse complement strand
TGATTTAAAACAGGGGCGTATATTTTAATCCGACTTCAACTGTGCCTTTTCCTTAAAACAATACGATGGAAGACCGGTAATTCTTATCTAATTCATTCCGTTAATCAGAATCCCCATGCATCTCGTTATTTCCTCTAGGAGTTCCGTCTGAGCAGTGAATACGCTCTGTTGTACCCCTATATAGTCTACCATGCGCTCGACCCTATCCTCAACACAGCGTGCTTTTTTCAGCACATCCCAGGCTATCTGCATGTCCTGTATTTTTTCTTTGAGGCTTTCTATTCTGACCCGCTCCTGTTTTACGCATTGCGCGACTCCCGCAGGCACCGGCATATTTGCAGTGTTGTAATACCTGATAAGCGCGGTCTGCACGTCGCCTCCGATGCTACAGGCATTTCCGAGTTTTCCCTGAGCCCGCGTCAGAACGCCCATCAGCTTTCCGCGCGCTTCAACAACATCTGCCAGGCCGAACAACAGGTCGCTGGAATGGCTTTCCGCTATTCTTACTCCGCGTATCGCATCCTGAACCTCATCCGAAGCATCGCTGGTCTGATTGACAGCCTCCTGATATTTTCTCATTAATCCGGCAAATTCAGCGCGAAGCGAATCAAGATCGGCGGCGGGTGCTTCAACAACGGGGGCGGCTGTTATCTGTCCTGAATTATCAGTCAGAAGCAGCGTAGCGGGACGCAGTTCTCCGCTCATTCCTGTCAAATCATCCAATACCGGTCCTGAGTTCGCAATTCCCATACCTAATATAGAACTTCCCACTAACATCAATATCTTTTTCATTTTATTCTCCTTAAATAAATTGAACCCGATGATTTAACTTTCTTGTGTAAAGAGTAGTAGATTCACCGTAATTCCATAAGAAGCGAAGGCCCCAGACAGCCATTGTTTTAAGACCCATTGAATAATGGGCAGAAAGACCCAAAAATTTCCAATGCAGCTGATTATTTATTAGGTTACACTACCCTCGACCTCTGGTCGCACTGTCACAGAAGCCTCCGGCTCTCCAAAACAGTGCTCCCCCGGACCGGTCAGGGTCCCCTCCGCTCTGCGGTACTGGCAGTCTCTGACGCCTTGCCAGTGCTGGGGAACCGTCCGTCCCAAAAGCTCTGCCCTGCGTCCCGGCAGCCTCGGCTCCGCCGCACTCCCGGCCTTTGGCGCTGTCGGGTGGTGCTGGCGCTTTGCCGGGGCTGCGTTGGGATATACCCTTATTTAACCAGCCAGAGGCTCAGGCCGGGGGCGTAAGTCACCAGGGCAAGGGCCCCGAGCAGCATGAGCCAGAAGGGGAAGGTCGCGGCATAAAGGCCGGTAAGTTTGGCGTCGAATCTGCGGCTGGAAAGGAAGAGATTGAGACCCAGCGGCGGGGTCATGTAGCCTATTTCCAGATTGAGCAGGAATATCACTCCCAGATGGACCGGGTCCACGCCGTACTGGGCGGCCACCGGAGCTATTATGGGCACCACTATGATTATGGCTGAAAAAATCTCAACCATGTTCACAATAAGGAGAAACACGTTCAATACCATGAGAAAAACTATTTTGCTGTCTATAAAAGAGTGCAGCCACGCGAAAAGCCTGCCGGGTATCTCGGCGTCTATCAGATAATTGGTAAGCCCCAGAGCCGCGCCCAGCACCATGAAAATGGCGCCCACCAGCATCATGCTTTTTACCGCAACGCCCGGGATATCCCTGAAAAGGTCCAGGTCCCTGTAGATAAAAACTTCCGCGATAAGCACATAAAAAGCCATCACCGAGGCCGCTTCCGAAGCCGTGAACCATCCGCCGTATATCCCGCCTATTATGATAAAGGGCAGAGGAATCTCCCATGCAGCTTCCCTGGCCGAAGATATGACGGCGGCAACTGAAAACGGCATTTTCCCGACACCGCATTTTCTCCCCGTCAAAAGAGCGTAAGCTGAAAGAATCACTATAAGCAGGATGCCGGGCACTGCTGCCGCGGCGAACAGTTTATCTATGCTCACCTTGGCGATAAGCCCGTAAAGGATTATCGGAAGGCTGGGCGGAAAAAGGAGTCCGAGGCTTCCGGTGGTCGTCATCAGCCCCAGCGTGAATTTCTCGGGATACCCCTGCTTCCTGAGCATGGGATACAAAAGCCCGCCCAGGGCTATTATGGTCACGCCGGAAGCGCCGGTGAAAGCCGTAAAAACGGCGCAGGTCAGCAGAGCGACAATCGCTATCCCGCCCGGCATCCATCCGAAAAGCGCATTGGCGAGGTTCAGCATGCGCCTCGGGGCTTTGCTCTCGGCCAGGATATATCCGGCGAACGTGAAAAGTGGGATTGCTATAAGGGCGGGCAGGCTGGCCAGGCGCATCATCTCCACAATGACCGCCGAGGAGTCTATGTCTGCCGTCCAGAATGCGAAAACAGCCCCTGCTCCTATTAAGGAAAAAACCGGGCTTCCCAGAAGAGCCAGAAGGATTACCGCCAGCGTTATCAGCAAGGCTGTCATTGTTGCGCAGGGGGCACGCCAGTACCCTCTGATGGACAGAGGCCTTTATTTTGGGTATGGCCGGAGGCTGAGGCAGGCCTGAAGATTCCCAGAAGCGTATGAAAAAGCACCAGCAGAAAAGCAGCGGGGATTATCAGTTCAAGCCATCCCGCTTCGACAGGGAGACTGCCTATGGTAAAAGCCGTCGAACCGTAGGTAAATTCATCTCTGAGGAATTTATAAGAAGCGAAAAAAAGCAGGCCGCATACCGCCGCCGTGAAAAGAACGGAGACGATCTCACAGAAGCGCCTGATCCGCTCCGGAAAGAATTCTATGACGGCGTCCAATGCGAACTGCTTGCCGTATCGGGAGGCAAGAACGGCGCCAAGCATGCCCGTCCACATCACGACATGGCGCAGAAACGGATCCGCCCACATTATGCCGGAAGAAAAAACAGCCCGCATGACCACCTGCAGGAAAGAAAGGGCTACCATTAAGAAAAGCAGAAACACAAGCAGAACTTTTTCCGTTCTGACCAGGTATTCTTCAATAGCCAGAATGAATTTCATTTTTTATTTATTTTCCGGCTTTTCCCGGAGAGCGGTAATCAGAGAGGGCCTTTTCCACCCTTGCAAGCAGCTCGGCGCTGTAGAGGCGTCCCACAAGGGATTTGCGGGCCGCGGTTCCCATGGCCTCGAATTCAGCCACGACCTTCCGGGAAGCCGGTTCGGTCACCGTTATGCCCTCCTTTTTCAGGACGCTTACCGACTTCTCGTTATCCTTCCGGCTGAGACTCGTGAGCGTCCTGAAGTGCTTTTCTCCGGAGGCGATAAGAATTTTGCGGAGGTCCGGCGCAAGCCTGTCGAATGTCTTCTTGGAAATCAGGACCGCGCCGGAGGCATTGGCTATCGGAAGAGAGAACATGAACTTCGTGCGCGTGAACCACTGCAGCGCCAGCACGGAAAGGGGAGAACCGTAGACCCCGTTGACCAGCCCGGTCTGAACGGAAGTCATGACATCGGTTATGGATAACGGCACGGGGCTGATGCCTATTGCCCTGTAAGCTGCTTCTGCTATGGGGTCGCCCTCCCACATCCACATTTTGACTGACCTGAGATCTTCCGGCGAATGCACCGGCACATTTGTGAATATATTGACAAATCCGACCTCTGCCCAGCCGAGCAGCACGTACCCCTTATCTTCCAAAGCCTTCCTGAATTCATTATCAAAAGCTTTATATACATGGTCTATTTCGCCCTGATTCTTAAAAAGAAAAGGAGCATCCAGAATCCTGACCTCAGGGGCTATCTCGCCGAGTCCCACTCCGGTGAATCCCCCGGCCTGAAGCTGGCCCAGGCGAATTTTCCTTATCACGTCTTTTTCGTCCCCGGACACTCCGCCTGCATAAATCTTGAACTTAACAGCGCCGGAAGTCTTTTCAGATACCTCTTTACCGAAGGCATCCATCACCTTCATCCACGTGGAGCCTTTGGGCGCCAGCGTGGCGAACTTGATGACAGTCCCGTCACCGGCAACGGCTGAAGGATGAAAGATGAGGAATAAGACGAGGAGAATGGGCGAGAGGGAGACTCGGCGAAAAGACGACAGGAAAAAAAAGGCATTTGTTTTTGATCCGCTGTCCTTCTGTATTCTGACTTCTGACTTCTGATTTCTGACTTCTGACTTCTGACTTCTGACTTCTGACTTTTCAAAACAGTTCATCGGCTTTCTCCAGAAGTTTCTTGGCTTTGCGCCTGGCGACCTCATTGGCCAGAGCCTGGTCCGGCACAGGACTGCCCGATGCAATGACCTCTTTAAGCAGGTTTTCAAAAAGGTCCCTGTCCTGCATGGCCACAGCGCCTTTTTTTGCGTACATAAAGCGGTTCATCTGGAAACTGTTCCCCCTTCCTTCCAGTGAGGCTTCAAAATGTTTTTTTGCCTTTTCCGTATCCCCGCCGAGTATTCTGGGACGGCTGGCGTGATAAGCGCCCATTACGGCATGGGCGCCGTTGTTGTAATAGCCGGGGTCCAACGCCAGCACCCTTTCCAGCAGTGGAACTATCCTGACCAGTTCGGCTATGGCTTCCGGCTCATCCAGATGGAGCTGGACCCTGCCCGCTTTGCAGAAAGCGGTCCAGAAAAGCGCCGGGACATCATCCGCCCGGGCTTTTTCAACGGCTATGGAAGCTTTTTCGCCGCCGGAAAGCCTTCTTTCCCTGAGCGCCGTCATTCCGTAGTATTCCCCCCTCGCGTAGAAACCGGAAGCCCTTTCCGGGAATTCGTCCTCCATAAACATCAGGGAGTAGCCGCAATAGCCCTGCGCCAGATTTTCCAGAAGGCTTGCGTTGCGGGGATCGTTTTTAAGAAGGATTTCCATGAGCTTGAGGCTGGAAGGCATGGATTCCTCAGCAAAATCAGGGTCCTTCTCTTCCAGATAGGCGGGCATCCCGCCTTTGATTATTTCCGCGGTGGAACGCACCGCCATCGTGCGCATGGAACAGCCGGACAGCAAAAAGACAGCGGTAAGCGGTAAGCGGTAAGCGGTAAGCGGACGGCGAAGAACTGCAGACAAAGTGGCAAGTGGTAAGTGATAAGTGGTAAGTAAACGGCCAAAACCGGAAAGGAAAAGTTTGTTTTTTAACATGTTTATATCCGGACTTAAAACTTACAATTTAGAACTTGCGCTGCCGCGTCCGCCTGCCGCAACTATTTTTTTAAAAACTTCCCCCCTGGCTTTCAGCGGCCTTGAAGAAAAAGCTTTTTCTGCTTCAAAAGGAAACTTGTAGGACCAATTATGCCCGCCCATTGTGCCGGGGGTGTTTATCCTTTCGGTGCTTCCCAGCATGTCCTGGACAGGAATTATGACAAAAACCGAGGCCGATTTCATCACCCGCTCCAGTATCCTGTCGCGGGCAATTTTAAAGGAAGGGATTTTGCGGGAAGATTCTCCGCCCGCCATTTTCCAGAAAAGCTTTTTTTCCGCGGCGTCCGCCGTGTTCCACCATTCGGCCATGGTCTCGGTGTCATGTGTTGAAGTGGTGGCAATGGAAACCGGCGGATATCCGGCCGGGTCGCGATAATGCCCCCCTTCCTTTTCCCACCTCATGACTTTGTACCCGGGGATAGAGAGGGCGGCCAGGGTCTGCCTGACAAACGGCGGAATAAGCCCGAGGTCCTCGCCGACCGGAAGCGCCGGAAATCCGGCCTCAGCCACTGCCATAAGAAACCTTTTTCCGCGTTCTTTCTGCAGATGTTCATCCTTCAAGTCGAAGTCCGGCTTATGGCTTTTGTCGTAAGGAATCATCCATGTTCTGAAAAAACCCACCACATGGTCTATCCTGAATATATCGTAAAGCCCTGCCGCCTGTTTTGCGCGCTGTTTCCACCAGTAAAATCCTGAAGACTCAATCGCATCCCATCTGTATGCAGGCAGGCCCCACTTCTGACCGTCGGAGCTGAACTCGTCCGGAGGAGCGCCTATGGAGCAGGAAAGGTCGAACTCGTTCTGTCTGCTCCAGACATCCGCGCTTTCCTGATTGACCATGAACGGCAGATCCCCGAGGAATCTGACCCCTGAGACCTCCGCCTCCTGCTTTGCTTTTTTCCACTGCGAGTCAGCCACCCATTGCAGGTATTTAAAGAAAAGCGCCTGCGGTTCGTGAGCTTTGACGAATGCCTCTATGGCGGCGGGATTACGGTGTTTGAAATCATATTCCCATTCCGTCCAGGACTTCCATCCGAACACATCCTTAAGAACCCTGAAAACGGCATAGTCCTCGAGCCAGAAGCGATTTTTTTCAATGAAACCGGCAAGGCTGCCGGCCCTGGAAGTCTTTTTATTCCATTCCGTATCTAAAAAATAAGTAAACGCATCCCACAGCACTTTAAACTTTGCATCGCGTATCTGCTCGTACTGTACTGACGGATTTTTTTTCCA
>JBDRGJ010000409.1:0-4555 GCA_043817835.1 bacterium | reverse complement strand
CGCCGGCTCGGGGATGGCGCCCTTTATGGCAAATTCCGCGGGCCCGGCCGGGACGGTCCCCCTGAGCGTGGCGGTATACTGGCCCGGAGAGCAGAATATGTATCCTTTGTCTCCCGAACCGCGCGGACCGGTCTTCATGAGATTGACGAATTTCAGCCCGGGTATTTCAGGTTCGGTCCTCAGGACTGCGGCGTCATCGCCGGCCTTCCTGCCCGGCCTCAGGTAAAGCGTGTACAGGTTGTCGTTTATGGAGAGGGCGTCGGCAGGGGCTGCGTAATAGTTTCCGGTGTCTTCCAAGGACCAGCTTCCCGGTATAGGCGTCCCGCTGTAAAGCAGATTATCGGCGACAATCGAGCCTTTAATTTTTTTAATGCCCTTTTGCCTGAGTTTTCCGGCCCAGGAGGAAAAAACCTGCTCCATGGGCATGGAGCCTTTGACGCGGTCGGAACCCAGGGCAGGGTCGCCCCCTCCCCGGATATAGACGTTGCCTTTAAGCGTTCCGTCGGAGGATATTTTGCCGTCGTAAAAAAGGCGGGTCCTGAACCTGTAGTCTTCACCCAGTATGTTCAGAGCTGCCGCCGTTACCAAAAGCTTCAGGGAAGAGGCGGGGATAAGGTTTTGCCGGGGATTGTATTCGGCAAGCATGGTGCCGGTGTCCGCATATTTTACGCTTACGCCCCACTGGGCGTTTCTTATGGAGACGGAGGCGGCGGTTTTTTCAACAGCTTTCCTGAGTGCGTCGTTTTGCGCGGCAAATGAAGAGGGGGCGCAGGCAAGGACAAAAAACAGAGCGCAAAAAATCCTTTTTAGGGACGATCCGGAGAATGAATCATGCTTCGGCATGCGGGGGCTATTATAGAAAATAAAAAAAGTCCTGCGCGGGACGGCCCTTAAGAAAGAGACAATAGTTCCGTATGGGGTTCGGGAGGAAAGATGTCAGTCTTTTCCGCCGCCAGGTGCATTTTTTCCGGCATCAGCCCGCCTTTCATGGGGCGGGATATCGGTCAGAGCCTTAGTTATCCTGGCTTTCATAAATTCAACGGCTGCTCTGACCGTATGTTTCACGGTGCCCTGTAAAGGCGGAGGGACCTGTACCCAGGAAGAGAGCAGCCAGCCGAAAATCATCCCTAAAATCGTGGGCCTCATAATGTATCAGTCTTTGTCACTCACAACATGAGTATTATAACCATATCCAAGTTTCAGAAATATTTCGCATTTCCGGTCTCCATGCAGGACTGCCGCCTGCGGCAATTGCCAAACACAGGGGTAACTTTGGTAATATTGAAAATATCTTTTCTGCGGGAGATATCGCCATGAAAACAGCGCTTTGCCAGTACGACATCCGGTGGGAGGATAAAGAGGCCAGCAAAAAAAAGATCCTTGAGATGGCGCAAGCCTGCGCAGGCATGCAGGACATCGACTGGCTTATTTTTTCCGAGATGACGCTGAGCGGCTTCACGATGAACGCCGCCATCGCCTCCCTGCTGCCGGAAGACCTGCGATTTTTCGGCGAATTGGCCCGGAAGCATTCCGTCAACGTATCCTTCGGAGGCGTCCAGGAGGGGTTCAATAAGCTTATAACCATGGACCGTTCCGGAAAAATAATAAATGCCTATTCCAAGATGCACCTCTACGCTTTCGGAGGCGAGGACAGGCATTATTCTCCGGGGACAAGGCAGGAGACTTTCGAGATGGAGGGGCTCCGCGTGACCCCTGCGGTGTGCTTCGACCTGCGTTTCCCGTACCTTTTCTGGAACGCAGCCGAAAAGACCGATATTTACTTGGTGATAGCGGCATGGCCCGCCAGGCGTGCCGAGCATTGGACGACCCTTCTGCGCGCCAGGGCCGTGGAAAACCAGTGCTACTGCATAGGCGTAAACCGGACCGGTGCGGAAGGCAAAGTCGAATATTCCGGCAATTCCATGATATACGACCCGCTGGGCAAGGTCGCGCTTGACTGCGGGACGGCGGACGGCATATTCATTTCCGAAACAGATGTCACGAAAGAACTGGTGGAAAAGACCAGGACGCGGTTTCCTTTTCTGAAGGAGAGAAAACCGGGCGCCGCATTCGTCTGAAACGCTGAAAAAACATGAAGATTTACAGCTTCGGTGATATGATAAGGCCGGGCCGCTACCTGCTTCACTCCGCTTTTGCGGGAGCCGTCAACTATACGGCGGATAACAGGCTGGTCTCAGTGGTCTCCTCCGAAAAAGGCAGGGGGCCGCTGAACATAGTGGCCGAAGATTTCGATTTTTCGAATCCGCATCCCGAACTTCGTGTGGGCTGGCTCGACGTATCCTGCTCGGGAAAAAAGTTCACGGCGGAGCCGGGGGCGGCTTACACTTCCCGGCCCGACATTCCGGAAAGCGGGGAAACAGAGAAAAACCTTCCGGCGCTGAAAAAAGCGCTTGCTTTCGCCCCGGAAAAGAGCCTTGCTTTTCTGGTGGAGCCCGGGCGTAAAAAAGATTTCAGCGGCGGCTTTGAAAAAGCCTTCGTCCGAAGAATGAAGAAGGGGGCGCGCCTGTTTTCCTCCGGCAGGGCTGAGGAGGGCGCGGCTGCAATAAGGGGGCTGGGGTTCGGGTTTACTCCGTCCGGGGATGATTTTATATGCGGTTTCCTGGCGGGGTTGTGGCTGCGGGAGAAGATGTTTGCGGAAAAAACGGGCCGGCTCAGGCGAGCTGTCCATGCCGGGGCGCGCGGTCAGAATCCGGTATCGAACGCTTTCCTGGAATGCACAGCGGAAGGCCGGTTCAACGAAAATTTAGGGGGGCTCGTATCGGCGCTGGGCCGCTCCCGCGCTGAGACGGCAAAAGCGGCGACAAGGCTTTTTTCAGCCGGAGAAACATCGGGAGCGGACACGGCGGTCGGGTTTTTCTTCGCCATGGACCGGGTTAAAAAACGGAGGATCTGATGACAGTCAAAGGCATAGTGCGCAAAGGCGAGTATTTTGATTCGGTCGCGCTGATGAACGTGGCCAAAAAGCTCAACGGATTGCCCGGCGTGGAAGACTCGGCCGCGGTCATGGGAACAAGGGAAAACAAGTCCATACTGGAGGCATCCGGACTCCTTCTTCCCGATTTTAAAATCTCGGCCGACGCCGATCTTATTATCGCGGTAAGGGCCAAAGACGAGACGACTGCGTCGGGCGCGTTGGAAAAAGCCGCGCTCTTTCTTAAAAAGACCGGACAGCAGACCCCCTCCGGGGCTGTTGAATTCAGGCCCGGGAGCCTGGCCGGCGCGCTTAAAGTCATGCCTGACGCGGATATGGCCTTAATTTCGGTGGCAGGCAGATATGCCGGGGATGTGGCTATGGAAGCCCTGAAGAAGAATCTGCATGTCATGCTTTTTTCAGACAATGTCCCTATTGAGACTGAAATCGTCCTTAAAAAATTTGCCCGAAAAAAAGGCCTCCTTGTTATGGGTCCTGATTGCGGTACCGCCATAATAAACGGAGTCCCGCTTGCTTTCGCCAATTCGGTCAGAAAAGGGAGCATAGGAATAGTGGCCGCTGCCGGAACCGGGCTGCAGGAAACAAGCTGCATAATTTCCAATTACGGCGCCGGGATATCACAGGCCATAGGAACCGGGGGCCGGGACGTCAGGAAGGAAGTGGGAGGAATGACGTTCCTGCAGGCATTGGAAGCCCTGTCTGAAGACAGGGCGACGAAAGTTATACTGCTGGTTTCCAAGCCGCCTCATCCGGAAGTGTTCGGGAAAATCCTGGACATGGCGAAGAAAATCAAAAAGCCCGTGGTCTCGGCTTTTCTGGGCGCAGACAGCGGCGTGCTGAGCAAAGCGGGTATTCACGCCTGCTCATTTCTCGATGAAGCGGCGCTGACCGCCGTTGCTCTGGCAGCCGGAAAAAATGCCGGAAAAACCGCTGAAATCCTTAAAATTCAGGACTTGCAGATATCGAAGTTTGCCGCGGACGAGGCAGGCAGGAAGGCGGACGGACAGAAATACCTCAGGGGTCTTTTCAGCGGCGGCACTTTTGTCAGCGAAGCCCAGCTGGTCATGAAGCCCGTAATAGGAGACGTCTGGTCCAACGTTCCTCTCAGGCCCGGGCTAAGGCTGAAAAACTCCCTGAAAAGCACGGGTAACACGGTGGTGGACCTGGGAGAGGATGAATTCACGGTCGGAAGACCCCACCCCATGATAGACTACTCGCTCAAAAACAGGCGGATTGCGCAAGAGGCTAAGGACCCGGAGACAGCAGTCATGCTTCTGGACATCGTCATCGGCTACGGTTCCAACATGAATCCGCTGGCTGAGATAACCCCGGCCATAAAGGAAGCCCGGCAGACAGCTGAAAAGGAAAAGCGTCACATATCGATAGTCTGCTCTGTGACAGGCACGGATTCCGACCCCCAGTGCCGCGGCACTGTGGTCAAAGGACTGGAGGATGCCGGCTGCATAGTCATGCCGGCGAATGCCGGGGCGTGCCGGCTGGCGGGACGCATTGTCTGCCTGCTGAAGAAAAAAGCGTTGATAAGATGATACGCAGATAGGGTGATATGGAGGAGATATATATAAAAGATTTGAGGATTTAAAA
>JBDRGJ010000408.1:0-7520 GCA_043817835.1 bacterium | reverse complement strand
AGGCCGCCGGGGCTGTGCGGCAGGGGAACAGCCTGCTCTCAGGAGATTCCGCGAGCGAAAGAGTCCTGGTGTTCTTTAACGCCAGAGCGAAAGAATACGGCGTCGCCATTAAAGACCATGAAATCTGGCATGCCGGGACAGCCGGGATTCCGGGCCTTGGTCTTCTTAATGAAAGAGCGAGAAACAGCCTTCTCGATATAATTTCCGGGGCGTCCCCTGATGAATCTGATTTTGCTTTGGCCGAAACTCTGGCAGGGCGCTTAAGCAATACTGACGCTGTTCGGCAGAACCGTTTTTTTATCGGGTCCGGCGGCGGGCGGCATAAGCTGACGCCTGCCGGATTTAAAACACTTGTTGAAAAGCTTGGCCTGGAAAATTATGAAAATTCCGAAGCCGGTATTCCAGCGGCATCGGTCTCAGAGGAAGTGGGGCTCCCGGATGTTCTCCTGGCAATGTCAGAGTCCGGCGGCCCGGATTCAGGCAGGTTTTTTGACGGCTCGGCCCGGCATTCCCAACCGGTCCGGGGCGATTGGGTTTATTCCGGCCGCACCGGAGACGCGATATCCTCCGCCTTTTTGCCCCCGGCCGGGCAAAGGCGGTCCGCTTTAACCGTAAACATCCCGAAGCTCTATGAGGATTCGCGGAGACCTGCCGGCAATGCCGAGTATGGCATAACCGGAGCAGCAGGGCCGCTGCAGGCAGAAAAGCCTGCACAAGTCGTTCCAAGCATGGAGGTCGCATGGGCGCGTCTGCGCTACTCTAAAGCCGGGATGGCCATTGAGAGCGCAGCCGGGGCTGTCCGCGGGCTGGTTTCGCGCCTGTGGCCGGGGAAACCCGGGAAAGTGCTGCTTTATGCCGGACAATTTGATCCGTTCCATCCGGGTCACCGTGCTGAATTTCTCGGCGCGCTTTCTGCCGAAAATTTCGATCATGCTTTAGTGGCCCCTTCCATGGGACTTCCGGGTCTGCCGACCGGGGACCGGGCCCCCGCGTGGCTGAGGTTGTTTATAGCCCAAAAAAATCTGCCGGACGATTCCCGGAGCCGGGTTGACTCCACCATACTCAGGCAGCGGGTGCAGGGAGCGGCTGCGATTACTGACACATACAGAAAAAAACTCGGTCCTGCCGCGGAAATTACGTTTCTCATGGGCTCCGATAACTACCGGGATATCTCACAATGGGCCGGAATAGAGCGGTTGCTGACCGGCGCCAATCTGCTTGTTAATGTGCGGCCGGACTATCCTGTAGGCGATAAGCCGCTTGAATTTCTGCCGGAGCCTTTCAGAAAACGATACCGCCTCACAAGTCCCGGAACCTACACCGATACGGAAACCGGCCGGACGCTGAAATTCATCAGGGTTCCCGGCCCGTCGGTCAGTTCGCGCGAAGTGGTGCAAGCCGTGCGCAATAAGGAGTGGCGGAAACTAGAAAAGCTTATGGATGCCGGTTCCGCGGGTCTGGTCAGCAGCTGGTATTATCCGGATATCGACTGGGATGACTATCAGCGGAATTTCATCTTCCGGCAGGACAGCCGTCCGCTGTTCCAGCGCGCATTCGGGGCCGAGACGGCGGAAAACCTTCTTAACGAGCCCGGATTGCTCCAGCGCCTTGCACGCATTGACGCCAAAGCGCCTGATGCCGCTGTCAGCATAGTCCGGGAGATTTACCGGGCAGCACGCGACGGAAAAACCGGACTTGCCTCCTCGCCTTACCTTTATTCCCGGGCTTTGAGCCTGGCCATTGATCCTGATTTTCTGCGCATCCTGCCCGGAACGGCTCCTCCGCAGGAAGATGCTGCGCAGAATGCGGTGAAGAAAGAACACCAGTCCCGACACCCCTCCTTCATGACCCGGATTCAGAAAGCATTGGAGCGTCCTGTAGGCCGGCTCCAGGGAGCAACGATGGGTCTGCAGATTCTCTCAGACGCTCCGGACCCCGGACATTATTTCCATGACGACAGAACGCTCAGGGTATATATGGGCATAGACGCCGGGCTGAATGAGGCGGATATCCGCATCCGTGGTTTTCTTTCCCGTTATGCACTCAACCACGGTGAGGATGCTGTCGAACGAAGTATCGCCGGGACCGGATTGAGGCGGCTCATGCTTGAGCACCTGCGCGGACGTTACAGTGAGAGCAAATTTGTCGCCACCACGCTTGACTCACGCGTGGCTGAGAGATTCGCAGGCCCGGGAGGCACGATATTAACGGCTGATATACCTCTGCGGGATGCATTTTTCGCCAATGATCCGCAAATATGGTCCGGAACAGCATTCCACTCAAGCGGCAATCCGAACGATTATCTGCACGAGGTTGTTATGCTTAAAATCCGGCCGGAATGGATTGTGGACATGCGGCAGGCGCGGAATCAATCCTGGGCGCCAAGCAGGTCCGAGCGCCTGCGCACGTATGTCGAACTCATCACCAGGCCGTTGACCGGGCGCATTGCGAAACTGCTGGGACATGTTCCGAAGCCTCAATGAAACAGTTGTGCATCGGCCGATAAATTTATTCGTTGGTATTTTCAAATCTAATATCTAAAATCCAATATCTGAAATCATGTGCCTTGCCATTCCCGGTAAAATAGAAAAAACAGGCGAAACTTCAGCAAAGGTCAGCTTCAGCGGCGTCCTGAGAGAAGTTTCCCTCGCCCTTGTCCCTGACGCCAAAAAGGGGGACTATGTGCTGGTGCATGCCGGTTTTGCCATACAGGTGCTGGACGAAAAGGAGGCGGCAGAAACGCTCAGACTTTTTGAGGAACTTTACAGGCTTGAGGATGATTCGAAGGATAAAAACTAGCATCAGAGAATTTTCTGCTTTTGCCGCTTGCAATACCGCTTTATGAGTTTTCAACTTAATTCTCCCTTGTGGAAGGACAAGACCCTGGCTGCAGGCGCCATAACCGGGATGGTGAGCCTGCTTAAGGGACGCAGTGAACAGTTCAATATAATGGAAGTGTGCGGAACGCATACCATGGCCATAGCAGCCAGCGGACTGAGACGCATGCTGCCTCCAGGTCTTAAAATGCTTTCCGGGCCCGGCTGTCCCGTTTGCGTTACGGCCCCCGGAGACGTGGATAGAGCCGTGGCGATTGCACAGGAGCCCGGCGTCATACTCGCCACTTTCGGCGACATGATGAAGGTGAGGGGGATCGAAAAAAGCCTCGATGACTGCAGAATCTCCGGCGCCGACATCCGGGTAGTCTATTCCCCGCTGGACGCGGTGGAAATCGCAGTGCGGAATCCCGGCAAAAAGGTCGTTTTCCTCGGTGTCGGTTTTGAGACCACCATACCGGTCATAGGAGCCTCTGTTCTCCATGCTGAAGCCGCCGGAACAGACAACTTTCTGGTGCTGCCTCTTTTTAAGCTGGTGCCCCCGGCACTTCAAGCCGTTCTTTCAATTCCCGGACATAAAATACACGGCTTAATCCTGCCCGGCCATGTGAGCGTCATAATCGGGGTCAAACCCTATGAATTCGTGGCTGAAAAGCATCGTGTGCCCTGCGTCATAACCGGTTTTGAACCGATGGATATTCTCAATGCCATAAATATGCTTCTGAAGCAGACGGCAAAAGGCATGCCTTTTGTTGAAGTGGAATATTCGCGGGTCGTCAAACCCCAGGGAAATCCTGCGGCCCTTGCTGTGATTGAAAAAGTTTTCAGCCGGATAGATGCGCACTGGCGGGCTGTGGGTCTTATAAAGGATTCCGGCCTTGGTTTCAGCTCCGCTTACACACGGTTCGACGCAGGGGGATATTTTGATGTCCCTTATAAGGATACGCCGGAACCGGCCGGATGCCTGTGCGGACAGGTGCTTATGGGCAGGGCGGTTCCGGCAGACTGCGGGCTTTTCGGCAGGGCCTGCACGCCTTCCAATGCGGTGGGACCCTGCATGGTGTCCTCCGAAGGCGCCTGCGCCGCCTGGTACAAGTACGGCGAAGGATAAAGAAATGGAGACAATTAAAATGTCGGAAAAAGAGTATGCCGATTTATGCAGAATTGTCCGCAGAGTTTCTTTTTTTGGCAATATGACTATAGGTCAGATCGAACTCATACTTCCGTATATCACGCTTTGGAAGTTTTTAAAAGGCGAAGAGGTTTTCAGGCAGGACGAACCGGGCGATTCATTCTACATATTGCACGAAGGCGAAGTTTCGGTGAGGGTTAAAAAAGGGTTTTTCAGTCTGTCTAAAAAAGTGGCAATGCTCGGGCCTGGAAGTTTTTTCGGGGAGATGGCGCTTCTTGCGCGTGAGCCGAGAAATGCTAGCATAATCTGCGAAAAAGATTCCAGGATTTTTGCGCTTTCAGCCGATGATTTTGAAGGGGTGCGTAAAAACAATCTTTCTTTTGCCGCGGAGATAAAGAAAATAGCCGCGGAAAGAAAAAACACAAACCGCAGTTAATCTGAAAAAAATCGCATTAACAGACTTTTCAGGCTTTCCGCCACTTTTTTTACTTCCGGACTCATTGGCGTGAAGGACTCCAGACATTCGGGTTCTATGCCTATTATCACTGTTTCCGTCCCTAGCCGCGCCGTTGCGGGCGTTGTCTTATGCCGGCCTGGAGCTATCGTCAGGTGGATCAGAGCCCTGAACCCGCTGAAATTTACCGCTGCGGCGCTGCGGAAAAATCGAACAAAAGCATAATAAATTCGAAAGCTTTGATAAAAATTTCATCGTACGTATTACATCGGTATGCATCGGACATAATTGATAGAATATTTCTGCGATTCACGCCGGTTATTTTAGGGAAGCCCGCTGTTATTATGGAAAAACGGATAAAGACAGTGATGCTTAGCCACGGAAGCGGCGGACGCCTTACGCATGAGCTTATAAAGGAAGTGTTCGCAGCGAAATTCTCCAATCCGGTTCTGGATGCCATGGATGACGCCGCCCGGCTTGCCCGGCCGAAAGGGTGCGTGGCTTTCACAACCGACTCATACGTGGTGACTCCGCTGGAGTTCCCGGGAGGGGACATAGGAAGGATTTCGGTCTGCGGCACCATAAACGACCTGGCCATGAAGGGGGCAAATGCTGCGGGCATTTCCGCTTCTTTTATAATAGAAGAAGGACTGGAATTTTCTGTCCTGGAAAGAATCGTGGCTTCGATGAGGCGCGCAGCTGATGAGGCAGGGGTAAAAATTGTAACCGGAGACACCAAAGTCGTGGAAAAAGGAAAAGCCGACAGGCTTTTTATAACAACTTCGGGAATAGGCGTAATCCCGGACAAAGTCAGTATTTCCGGTTCCAATGCCGGTCCCGGGGATGCTGTCATAGTGAGCGGAAATCTGGCGGAACACGGCGTTGCCGTAATGAACGCAAGGAATAACCTCGGCCTGGAGGGGGGGATAAAGAGCGACGGCGCGCCGCTGAACGGCCTTGTGGAAGCCATGCTGCGCGTTTCAAAAAATATCCGCGTCATGCGCGACCTCACCAGGGGAGGGCTTGCCACCGCCCTCAATGAGATAGCTTCCGCCTCCGGGTGTTCCATCGAAATTGAGGAGGAACGCGTGCCTGTCAGCGCCGGGGTCGGGGCAGCCTGCGATTTGCTCGGTCTGGACCCTCTTTATGTTGCGAACGAGGGAAAACTGGTCGCGTTTGTCCCCCAAAAAGACGCGGGGAAAGTTCTTGCCGCGATGAGAAAGCAGAGATACGGTAAAAATGCCGTTATTGCCGGCAGAGTCCTGAAAGGCCCGGCAAAGGTCAGTCTCAACACCCGGGTGGGAGGTTCCAGGACGCTGTTGATGCTGGAAGGGGAACAATTGCCGAGAATCTGTTAGGGTATAGCGTTTAGCGTATAGTCGGGATCGGGATGCGATGGAAAGTTGCCGAGGGCACAAAAAGATGGTTCCTTTTGAGAATGAGGAAAAATGGCGTTATTGGAACGAAAAAAAATACTTGTAAACGGAATAGTGCAGGGAGTGGGCTTCCGGCCCGCTGTTTACCGCATTGCATTAAAAAACGGAATAGCCGGGAATGTTATAAACACCTCTGCCGGGGTGGTCATAGAGGCGGAGGGAAAACCTGCCGCGGTCAGAAAATTTCTCAGAGACCTGAAAGAACAGAAACCTCCGCAATCCCGCATAGACAGTATCAGTGTCAGGCCTGTTCCCGCAAAGGAGGGTTCCGGATTCGTCATAGAGAAAAGCAGGGATGCGGGAAAAGCTTCGTCAATCGTTCCGGCGGACCTTTCCCTGTGCGCCGGCTGCAGAAAGGATATTTTTGATAAATCAGGCCGCCGCTGGCTTTATCCGTTCACCAACTGCACCAACTGCGGACCAAGGTTCACGATAGTCAGGTCTCTTCCTTACGACCGTCCCCTCACCACAATGAGCCGGTTCAGGATGTGCCCCGACTGCCTTGCAGAATACGAAAACCCGTCTGACCGGCGTTTTCATGCGCAGCCGAATGCATGCCCCGTCTGCGGACCTGAGATTTATCTGGACGAAGGGAAGCGGAGATTATCAGGGCCGGAAGCTTTGAAAAAAGCGTCCGATGAACTGATTAAAGGGAAAATAGCGTCATTGCAGAGTCTGGGCGGATTTCATCTGGCCTGCGATGCCTTCAACAAAGCGGCGGTTATGAAGCTGAGGGAAAGAAAGCTTCGTCCCCATAAGCCTTTGGCCGTGATGGTAAGAAGCATAAAACAAGCCCGGAAAATATGCTTTATGAACCAAGATGAGGCCGATGCTTTAAGTTCCCAGAGGGCGCCGATAGTCATGCTTAAAAAGAAAAAAAACATTCCCGGCTGGATAGCACCCGGACTGGCTGACATCGGGGTCATGCTTCCGTATACGCCCCTGCACGAAATACTTTTCGAAATGCTGTCAAAAGCCGGATTCTCGGGTCCGCTGATAATGACATCGGGCAACAGAATTGACGAGCCCATATGCAGGAGCAGAGACGAGGCCGTGGAAAGGCTTTCGGACATAGCGGACCTGATGCTTTATCATGACAGAGAAATCCACAACAGGTGCGATGATTCGGTGGCTTTTGTCCTTGACGGCACTCTTCATCCTGTAAGGCGTTCGCGGGGATTTGTTCCGGATTGCGTGAAGCTTGCCGTAAGCGGGGAAACGGTGCTGGGTTGTGGTGCGGATTTCAAGAACACTTTCTGTCTGACCAGGGGCGGGGAGGCTTTCCTGTCCCAGCATATAGGAGATCTTGAGGATGAAAGGGCGGGGAAGTTCTATCTTGAAGCGCTTGCAAGGATGAAATCTTTTCTGGGCGTGACCCCCGCAGTGGTGGCGCATGACCTGCATCCGGACTATTCCTCAACTTCCATGGCTTCGGGTTTCAGGGGCATGAAATTCCCGGTCCAGCATCACCTGGCTCATATCGCAAGCGTTATGGCCGAGCACAGGCTGGATGAGCCGGTCCTGGGAGTCGCTCTGGACGGGACCGGTTACGGGACCGACGCTGCGATATGGGGCAGTGAATTTCTTAAAGTCGATGAAAAAAAATGGGAGAGACTCGGACATCTGAAAAATTTCGCCCTTCCGGGAGGGGATGCCGCGTCCGC
>JBDRGJ010000407.1:0-2001 GCA_043817835.1 bacterium | reverse complement strand
AGTATTTAATATTTGGCGAAGAAAATGCCGCCGACTTAAACACACGCGTTCAAACCGTCAAAAAAGAACTGGACGAATTGCGCAATGAGCATGAACAAAAACATAGTATTGTGGTAAAATTTATTTGCACCTCAGAGAATGTTTTAAGCAATAATGGCGAGAGCATTTTCCGGAGATTTCAAAACGACCTCCAAACCAAAAACATCGACATCGATTATGAAAAAATTAACGATAAAAAATTGTCTGCCATATTTTCCGAAAAATCTATTTTGCAAACCCCAATGCCAATAAAATTATCTGGAAAATTTTACTACTCCCTATAATAAATCTGTTGCAAGGTTTTTTCTCCGTCGAGAGTGTTTTTGCAGTAATAGGTCATAGTTCTCTATAATAAAGGATATCGTACGCGCGCGTACGGGGAGACACTATGACCGAAAGGACTTTTCGACCTTGCGACCGGGACCAGATGCTGTTGCTGCCGCCCTCGTTACGTGAGTGGCTGCCTAAAGGGCACCTTGTATATTTCGTGGCGGACCTGGTGGAAAGTCTGGACCTAAGCGAAATTCTGGACTGTTACGGCGGGCCGGCGCGCGGGACGGTGCCGTACGATCCGAAAATGCTTACGGCGGTGCTGATATACGGTTATTGCACCGGCGTATTTTCTTCACGCAGGATAGCGCGCAAGCTGGACGAGGATGTGGCGTTGCGTGTGCTGGCGGCAAATCAGCGTCCTGACCACGGGACCATATCGGATTTTCGCAAAGCACATCTGAAAGCGTTGTCCGGTTTTTTCAGGCAGGTGTTGAAGCTGTGCCAGAAAGCCAAGCTGGTCAAGTTGGGGCATGTGGCATTGGACGGGACGAAGATACAGGCGAACGCATCAAAGCATAAGGCGATGAGCTATGAGCGTATGGGGAAGGAAGAAGCGCGGCTGACTGCGGAGATAGAGGCGATGTTCCGGGAAGCGCAGAGGATTGATGACGAGGAAGACGCGCTATACGGCAAAGACCGCAGGGGCGATGAACTGCCGGCGGAACTTGCGATTCGCGAAACCCGGCTGAAACGGATACAGGAAGCCAAAGCGGAGTTGGAGCGGGAAGCGAAGGAAGAAGCCGAGGCTAAGAAGCGGGAGCAGGCAGGCCGGGAAGAAGATGCGGGTAAAAAGGGGCCCAGGCCGAAGGAGCCGAGCGGGGAACCCGATTCCAAAGCGCAAAAGAATTTCACTGATCCGGAAAGCCGGATAATGCCTTCCCCCATAAACACGGGCAGTTTTGTACAGGGCTATAATTGCCAGGCGGCGGTTGACGAGAAAAGCCAGATAATTGTGGCGGCCGATGTGACACAGGAAAGCAACGATAAGCAGCAGGCCCGGCCTATGATGGAGCAGGTTGAGTTGAACGCGGGCACGGCGCCGAAGAAAGCGCTCATGGACGCGGGGTATTTCAGCAAGGAGAATATTGAGAAGCTTAAGATGGAGACTTTCATCCCGCCGGACCGCATGAAACACGGCAAGGAGATTCCGGCGGCGCCGCGCGGGAGAATTCCCGAAGGACTTTCCGTTGCTGACAGGATGCGGCGCAAGCTGTGGACAAAACGAGGGCAGGCGGTTTATGCCAGGCGTAAGGAGATAGTGGAGCCGGTGTTCGGGCAGATAAAGCAGGGGCGGGGATTCCGGCAGTTCCTTTTACGCGGGGTAGAGAAGGTAAAAGGGGAGTGGGCGCTGGTCTGCACCACGCACAATATTTTGAAGTTATGGAAAAGCAGGCGGTTTAAGGCGGTATATGCGGGTGGGTAGCGAAAAAAACCGGGGATAGTGTTGAAAAACGGGTAGTTGCTCCGGTTTTATTGGCAGAAAAATCTTTATAACCCTGATTCCGGGCTTATGCCGGACAGGCTCCTAGTACTACTGTGTCATAAATATGCTATTCTATCCGCATGTCAAAACCAAGCGAGCTGGATCAGTACACGGAGTATCTTTGCGAGGCGCTGGGCCATGCGGAC
>JBDRGJ010000406.1:0-3457 GCA_043817835.1 bacterium | reverse complement strand
ATTTTGGTAATCCTGAGATAATTCTCTCCTATGAATAAATCTGTAATAATCATCTTTAGCGGCGAGCCGCAGAGGCTGGACGCTTTCCTGGCTCGGACCATCCCTGATTTGTCCAGGGGCGTTCTTAAAACGCTTATCCTGAACGGAAAGGTGACGGTCAACGGCATCCTTCGCAAGCCGGCCTGGCCCCTTTCCCCCGGGGAAAAAATACGCGTGGACTGGCCTGCCGCCCCCGGGGGCGCGGATCCGCTGAAACCCCTCATCGTTTACGAGGACGCCGATATCCTGGCTGTTTCAAAACCCCCGGGGCTTATGATTCATCCCCTGAGTCCGGCCTGGGAAAAAGCCCGCGAAGCCGCCTTTGCGGGTGAGCCGACGCTTGCTTCCATGCTTCTTGCTTCCCGCCCGGAGATTGTTCTCTCGGTGCTGCCCAGAGCCGGCATAGTGCACCGTCTGGACAGGGGGACCAGCGGAATAATGCTCATAGCCAAGACGGTTCGGGCGCTGAGAGATCTTATCGGACAGTTCCGGGAAAGGAAAGTCCGGAAAACCTATATCGGTGCGGTGTGCGGCGAGGTCAGCGAAGACGAGGGGCTTATAGAAGCGCCACTCGGCAGAGCCACGGGCTCAAAAAGGATGAGGGTTTCGCGTTACGGCAGGGAATCCTTTACGGGTTTCCGGGTTTTGAAGAGGAAACCGGGCTATACCCTTCTCGAACTCAGCCCGAAGACAGGGCGCACCAACCAGCTCAGGGTGCATCTCTCCTGGATAGGCCACCCCGTAGTGGGCGACAGCCTTTATGGGAAAGCGAAAACGGGAAGGCTTATGCTTCATTCGTTGAGAGTGGCTTTCAGACATCCCTCAACGGGAAAAAAGACGGCTTGCGAAGTTCCTCTGCCGGGGGAGTTCAGAAAAGAATGGAAAAAGCTGTCCGGCATGGATATAAAACAGGGAGGAAATAATGCTTAAAGACACTGTCTCAAAGCTGGAAGCAGCCATACAGAAAATCCACACCATGGACACTGAAAACAAGGCCGAACTGGTGAAACTGCTCTCGGCATTGCAATCAGAGGTTGTTTCGCTTGACAAAACCCATGCCGAGCATGCCAGAAGCATAGCAGGCTTTGCCGAGGCCGCTGCTCACGAGGTTTCCCGCAGTAAGAAATCTGTCGAATTGCACAGGCTTTCGCTTGAGGGACTTTCCGCTTCGGTGAAAGGCTTTGAGGTTTCGCATCCTGCTCTTGTCGAAACCGTCAATGAGATCTGCAGCATGCTGGCCCGTATAGGGATATAAGGAGAACAAACATGCAGACTCAGCACCTCACCGTATTGCTCACAGACATAAAGGGCTTTACCAGCCGTACCGCGAGGCAATCCCGTTCCCAGATGATGGAATTGCTCAATAAACACCGGGAAGTGGTCATGCCCGTGGTGGAAAAGTACAAAGGCCGCCTTGTTAAAACCATAGGCGACGCATTCCTTGTAACTTTTGAAAGCCCTACCGATGCGGTGCTTTGCGGTGTTTCGATACAGGACGCGTTGCGCAGTTATAATTCGGATAAGGCGGGAGACGAGCGCATAGACGTTCGCATTGCCATAAATTCCGGCGAGGTGACGCTGGCAGACGACGGCGACATCTACGGAGACGCGGTCAACATAACATCCCGTCTGGAAAGCATAGCCGAGGCAGGAGAGGTCTTCTTCACAGAGGCCGTATATCTTGCCATGAATAAAAGAGAAGTGCCTTCCAGCGAAATAGGATACCGCCAGTTCAGGGGGATTCCGGAGAAGATAAAGGTCTACCGCGTTCTGCGGGAAGTGCCGGTCGGTTCACAGCACCCCGGCGAAGCGCCGGTGCTGCCGCCGGCCGCACAGGAAATCCCGGAGACGGTTTCTGCTGCCGCTGCCGTGTCCGTCGTTTCATCTGCACCGGTTTCGGGCATGAGGGCGGGTTTTTGGCGCAGGTTAGCCGCCATTGTCATAGACCTTTTCATATTTTTAGTAATCGCCGGCATGATAACCGGCAAAAGCGGAGCAGATATGAAAGTGCGGAGGGATGGGAAAACGGTCTCAGAAATAAGCCCTGATAAAATCAGTATAAATTCCGATGGCATTGAACTCACCGGAGATAAAGGCGAGCAGATTAAATTAGGCAGCAAGGGCATAGAGATCCGGGATCCCGAAGGGAATCTCATCAAGGCATTTGCCGAGGTGAAGAAAAATAAATCGGACAGGAAATTTCCGCTCCGCGTTCTGCTGTGGATTTTGTACGGAGGCATCTTCCTGAAATATTTCGGGGCGACCCCGGGCAAAATGATTCTTAAGCTCAGGGTGATCTGCCCCGGAGGCATGCCGTTGGCCTGGAAACAGGCCTTCCTTCGGTCTGCATTCAGCGTAATCTCCGCCATGGCCGCCCTTCTGGGATACCTGTGGGCGGTCTGGGAACAGGAAGGAAGGACCTGGCACGACCTTATAGCCGGAACCAAAGTAATCCTACAAGGGTAGAGGGTATAGGGGACACACCCTCTGTGGACCAGGGGTCTTCTTTTCGGGTGCGGCCAGCACCGTTTGGTGAGCCAAAGGCTTCTGTGACGGCACGACCTGAGGTCGAGGCCGGGGTAGAACAACTGAAATTACGGTATGTGCCGTTACATATAAACGTATCACCATATCAACATATAATCGTCATTTGTTCTGCCGCTAGAATGCTGAAGTCGAGGCGAAAATCCGGAAGTCCAGGCGCGGGAAAATATTGTTCTTTGTTTCCAGTTCCTTCAGTTGCTTCTCGTCTATTTTTTTCTCAAAAACCCTGCCGATAAGTTCATGCGTGTTCCTGCAGTGACCCTCCACTCTTCCTGCTGCATAATCCGAGTGCGAGCCCACGTGCATCAGGAAACTCCAGTCCGAAGACTGCGCCAGCATAAGTTCCCTGGCTGCCTGGTTGAGGGCGCGGTTCTCCAGGTGGCTCAGGTCCTGGTGGATAAGGCGTGTCGCAGCTTCTATCATTTTTTCCGTCGCAGAAAAGATGCGCGGATATATCCAGTCATTGGAGTCGTTCAGCCACGGCTCGAAGTAACCGTTGTCTCCCCATGAAGAAATATCCGGACTGGTTTCCTGCGGCTCGGGACAGCTGTCCAGAAATTCGGAAGGCAGGATCATCTGCAGCGGCAGACGTTCCTGTCTTATCATGCGTATGATGTTTTCCAGGAAAAGCGGGCCTTCAAACCACCAGTGCCCGAAAAGTTCCGCGTCATAGGTCCCGGTAATCACGGGTTTTATTCCCTTTGCGGCATATACTTCCTCTGCCTGAGCCATGCGTTTCTTCAGGAAATCCGAGGCGTGCCTGTAGGCGGTTTCGGCGGCGGCATCCGGATCATAGAGATCTTTCATGGAGAGGTCCACTTTGCCGGTTATCCGGTGGTATTTTATTCCGAGTGCCCTTCTTACGCCGTCTCCG
>JBDRGJ010000405.1:0-5026 GCA_043817835.1 bacterium | reverse complement strand
GGGCGCTGGCATTCGGGTTTTGCGCAGCTGCCGGAATTCTGACCGGAAAACTTTATCCTGTTTATCTTCTTCCGCTTGTTCCCGCCTTTTTAACGGGACTGATGGGATATCTGACGCAGAGGCACTGCCTTAAAGCTTTGGCCGTCATATCGGTGTCAGGACTGGCATGGCTTTTCTTTAATCTCTTTCCCGTTCTTTCCGGCCTGGATGCCGCGCTCTCCTCATTGAACGGCCCGAGCGGGTTCCTGTGGCACTTCTGGAGCTCGGCGCAATCCCTGCATTTCCCCTTATTTTTCATGGGTCTGGCTTCTTTCGTGTGGATGGCATCGGCTGTTTTCATGCCGTATCCGGGGAGGAGGCTGCTTTTGGCGTGGATGGCTGTGCCCTATGCCGTTCTTTTATTCATTCCATGGAAAAGTCCGGAATACTTTTTCCCCGCCCTGACTCCGCTTGCCGTGTCTTTCGGCATAATGTCTCCTCCAAGGGCCAGAAAAGGGCTTGCCGTTTTTCTGGGTGTTCTGGCTCTGGCTTATCAGTCGGGATTCGTTCCGACGTCCGGTTTCAGGGCCGGCGGCAGAACAATACCGTTCTTCGGCTCATCCGCTCCTTCCGTAGGGCAATGGTGGCATTCGCATATACTTAAGAGTGTCAAAGGCGGAACTGACAGCGGTCCGAGCAGCGTATGCGTCGTTTCAGCCGGGACCGATTATTCGGGCTTAAGCCCGGAAAGCCTCAATCTGTCGGCAAAGGCATCGGGGGAAGGCGGTGTTATCTTCTCAAAGCGGGAAGAGGGTAATTTCGATATGTGCCGGTTCGTGCTTTACAGGACAGGGCTTTCCGGAACACCCGCTTCTTCAAAGGCCGTCGCGGCGATAGAAGAAAGGGACGGCTGGTTCCGGGAGTTTTTTGAGCCGGCGGAATTTTTCGAGCTTCCCGACGCATCCCGTGCCGTGCTTTACCGGGCAAGACGCCCTGCAGTCCCGCCATTTCCGGATGGAACCGGGAAAATAGCCGCTTTCAAGGCGGGCTGCGTAAACAGCGAAGACGCGGAGCTTTATCTGGGTTCCTGGGATGCGGACAAAGGCAGGTACTCCAAAGCGGTGATTTATGCCCGGCTCGCTTCCGTGAGCGGCATGGATGTATACTCTTTCAGAGCGGAATTTTCAGATGCGCTGGTTGTGCCTTCAGGAGCGGGGAGACAGACCGCCGTGACAATGCTTGATTCTGCTTCCGCAAAAATTATCAACGGCGACATTACGGAATACAGCCTGGAAAAACTGGCTGACGGCAGTTTCCCCGGCATGAGCGGATTCAGGTTCAGAATAGAAAAAAATGTTTCCTTTTCCGCCCTTTATCACGGCATAGAGCTTTCCGGTTCCATGAAGGTCGGGCGCTCCGGAGAACCCGGGAAAGCCGCCGTCAAATTGCTCTCAGTGGGAGCGAACGGCTTTAATCTGCCGTCCTTTGTTCTTGCGCCGTTTTCAAGGGAGGCCGTTCCTTTCCGGTTTTCGGGCGAAGGACCGGCGTTTTTAAAGTTTGACAGTCTGCGGCTTAAGCCCGGAATGATCAGCATTTCTTCAAAATGACAAAATCATCTTCTCGCTTTTTCACTTTCTCACTTTATCATTTTCTCACCTCGGGCCGGACAGGGGCCCCTTTGGGGAACCGCCCGCCCCAAAAGCTCTGCTTTGGGGTCTCACCTTCTCACTTTCTCACATTCTCGCTGTTCTTATCGTCCGGCTGCGTTCCTCTGCCTCAGGAACTTGTCATGGAAAATTCTCCCACTGAAGCTGTCAGGCCGTCCTATCAGGGACTTGAGCCCGGAGGCAGGGAAGAACAGACCCTGCATTTCCTGGTACAGACCTACAGTTCGGAAAAAGCCCGGGCCTACGGTGCGCTTGCCGAGAATAATTATGAGCGCATTATGCATGACACCGGCATCTACTCGTTTGTGCCAAGGGACCCATACAGCATAGTGGTTTACGGGACAAGAGAGGAATTTCACGCCAAAACGGGCCAGCCCGAATGGTCCGGAGGCATTACCGTCGGTAATGCCATGCTGATTTTCGATTCGCCCGAAGCCGGGGCTATAATGGCGCATGAGATGACCCATGTCATTTTCAACGAATACATGGTCCGTTTCAACGAGGACAACCGCTGGATAAACGAGGGTCTGGCGGTATATGAGGAGATAAAAGCTTCGCTTCCTTCCCGCAGGGATGCGTATTTCAAAGAAGCGTCCCGGCTGGTGAAGGATAATCCGCTTCCGTTCTCGCAGATGGTCCATCTGGTACCCGCTCAGGAACGGGAACGTCTGGTCAATGCCTGGTATCTCCAGGCTGCCAGCGTTGTCCGCTTCATGCTGGAACATGGAAGCAGGCTTGGCTTTTCTGTGTTTCTTGCGCGTCTTAAAGACGGCCGGTCTGCGGATCAGGCTCTGGACAGCGCTTATCCCGGCCTCTGGAAGGATATAAATGCGCTTGAAAAAGCCTGGCTGTCTGCCACTGGCGGATAAACCTTAATGTCCGGAGAAAAAAAAGAAGAAGTCCCGTCCCAAAACAGCGCCCTTCACGGAGTCCGGCCTCCGGCATCAGCCGAAAAAATAACAATGGTTCTGGAAGGTGTGCACTGCGCCTCCTGTATGGCCCGCATAGAGAAGGCGCTGTGCGGATTGAAAGGTGTTGAAAAGGCTTCCGTGCACCTGCCAACCAAAACAGCTTTAGTGACCTATCTGTCCTGCGTCATTTCCGCGGAGAAGATAAGGGAAGCAGTTGAGAAAACGGGATACAAAGTCCTGCAGACAGCCGAGCCCGGGCGTTCTGCCGATATGATGGTCATGCAAAGCCTGGCAAGGGAAAGCTCCTTGTTCGCGTCAAGGTTCTGGGGCGCCCTGGCCCTGACTTCGTTTATACTTCTTGCCGGTCATCTCCAGCTTTCTTCCTATACGCTATGCCTGCTGGCCACGATCGTCTGGGCCTGGTCCGGAGCGCATTTCCACAGGGGGCTGTTCAACGCTCTGCGGGCAGGGACCGCTGACATGAACACCCTGGTGAGCCTGAGCACCACCACTGCTTACCTTTACAGCGTTGCGGTCTCTTTTTTTCCTTCTATTTTTCACTCGGCCCGTAATCAGGCGCAATGGCACGAGGTCGCATTGCTTATAACTTTCATAAACCTGGGCCGCTGGCTGGAGTCGCGTTCCAGGCACAGCGCCGGCCAGTCTGTCGCCAGGCTTCTAAAGCTTTCGCCGAAATTCGCGCACGTTCTCAGAAACGGGAAGGAGGAGACCGTGCCGGTGGAGGAAGTCGCTCCCGGAGACATCATCAGCGTCAGACCGGGAGAGCAGGTGCCGGTGGACGGGATATTGCGCGAAGGCATTTCCGCGGTCAATGAGTCGTTGCTTACGGGAGAAAGCGTGCCTATGGACAAGGTCCCGGGCGACAGGGTTTACGGCGGGACCATAAACAAGACAGGCGTCCTGGAATTTGAAGCGACCCGGGTCGGAGAGGAGATGGCTCTGAGCCGGATAGTCCGTGCGGTCAGGGAAAGCCAGGCCGGCAAGGCTCCCGTGCAGAAGCTTGTGGACAGGATAGCTTCCGTATTCGTTCCGGTCGTTTTGACGGTGGCCGTGCTTTCCGCATCCGCATGGATATGGCTCGGACCTTCTCCGAAGGCTCTTTATGCCGTGACGGTCTTCGCTTCGGTGCTTGCAGTGGCCTGTCCCTGCGCTATGGGGCTCGCCGTTCCAATGACGCTGGTGGTGGGATTGGACAGGGCGGCAGGCATGGGTGTCCTGATAAAAAACGCCGAGGTATTGGAACGGGCGGGGGAAATCGATACCATCCTGCTGGACAAGACAGGCACCCTGACGGAAGGCAGGATGCGGGTGGAAGGGCTTTACCCGGAGAAAGGCATAAAAGAGGATGAGTTGCTGGCCTTCGCCATGACTGCGGAAGAGAAATCTGAACATCCTTTTGCGGAGGCGGTGAGGGCATTTGCGGGTAAGCGCGGCATCGGATTTTCAAAAGCTGTCTCCGTTGAGGCTCTGCCCGGAAAGGGCATAGCGGCAAAGCTCAACGGTCATATCATAAGATCCGGGCGCTTCTCCTGGCTGGGTGATGAGGGCGTCAGAATAGGCCGTTCACCTGAGACCGCGGGGGAAGACGGGTCAGTCCTTGGTGTGGCCGAAGATGACCGTTTTCTGGGCTGGATACGGCTTTCCGATACGCTTAGACCGTCTGCGGCGGAAACGGTAAGGGAACTGAAGGCCATGGGTCTGGAAACTATCATAGTCTCAGGAGACAGGAAAAAGACGGTGGCGGCCGTAGCATCATCCGTAGGCGTTGAGAAGTTCTACGGCGGGATATTCCCAGAGGAAAAAGCAGGGATAGTCGGGGAATTGCAGAAAGCCGGACGCAAAGTCGCGGTGGTCGGCGACGGCTTCAACGACGCGCCGGCTCTTTCCAAAGCCGACATAGGAATGGCTCTCAGTTCCGGAACAGACATAGCGATAGAATCCTCGGACGTGACGCTGATGCGCAAGGATCTTTCGGTTGTTGCGGACGCCATAAAGCTCAGCCGCGCCATGAGCGCGGTGATAAGGCAGAACCTGTTCTGGGCCTTCATATACAATCTGCTGCTTATTCCTCTGGCGGCAGGAGTTTTCTATCCATTGACGGGGAAAATCCTTCCGCTGCATATGGCAGGAGCGGCCATGGCTCTGAGTTCCGTGTCTGTCGTGCTGAATTCGCTCAAGCTCAGGAATATGAAGCTGTAGGCTGTTAGGCGATTGGGCGATAAGGCGGGGAAGAGCGTATAGCGATTAGCGTTAAGCGGTTAGTAAGAACAGCATTTGCTTTTATTTCAGCATAACTATCATTTTGCTCTGCAGTTTGACGCTAACCGCTATTCGCTAAACGCCATACGCTGGTTTTTGAGGATACGGAGGTCTTAAGAATGAAGAAAAAAAACGATGCGACAAAATTGGGATACACCTCAAGACACGCCGCCTCCGGCGTGCCGCAAA
>JBDRGJ010000404.1:0-4393 GCA_043817835.1 bacterium | reverse complement strand
CTCATCAGGATACCTTGCGAAGGAATCGGGCCCCGCCTCGGTACCGAAAAAGACCTGTGCCACAACTCCGACTTTTCCGGAAAGCGTAAAAGAAACAAGCAGAATGAAAAAACCGTAATATGTTTTTTTCATTTTAAAGCTTCATCCTGCGGCACGGTCTTATTGCCTGTCAATCCCTTATATTCGAGCATTATCTCTCGTGCGGCGTCCATCCACTCCGTTGTGGAAAAACCGCCCTTTCTTCCCCAGAGGGCGCGGGCCAGGTCATGAACAAAAACGCCGTCCGCCGGTCCGTCCCTGTAGATGGATTTCATGGCCAGGCGAATGCGCCGCTTGAACTCATTCATGCCCTCCCCCTGATGCAGGGTAACATCCACTATGTCGCCTACCATGACCCTTGTATCGCCTTTTTTTATATAAGAAGGCCAGTCATGCATCATTGAAGCAAACTGGCTCTTATCAGCTTCATAAAGCATTATCGCGTCGATATCCACCCCTGCGTCAAGCATCATCACGCAGTCCTGTCCATGCTGCCAGCCCTTTTCCCAGCCCAGGGTAAAAGCCCATATTGGCTTCAAAGCTCCCGTCCCGGAACGTATTTCCCTGACTATTCCGGCCACCCTGTGCGCCCGCCACCACTGCCAGGCGTCCACAATCTTCATGTCTCTGCGGGAAATCTTGAGCCTGGCAAAAGCGGCAATTTTTTCATCAGGGGTGAGCTTCTCCCATCCGTCCGGTTTTCTCACCCACGGCATTTCTTTGTAAAAATCCTCAGCCAGTTCATAGCCTCCGAGAGCGTTGCGGATGTAGTCCAGACCCAGAAAATCCACCTCGGGCATCGCGGCGTATCCGGCCAGAAGCCTGGCTATGTCCGAAGGCCTTTTTCCGTCGCGCAGCGAGACGGCTCTTGTGGTCACCACTCTTCCGCCTTTTATGTCCCTGGCGTATTCGTAGCGGCCGGTCAATTCCATGCCCGGATCCGGGTGCGTCATGTAGCACATGGCCCAGACCCCGAAAAGAATGCCCTGCCTGTGGCATTCCCTGCCCATCGCTCTTATCACTGAAACGTCGTAATCATTCCACACGTTTCCGCCTGAGCCTGTTGTCTTTCCCGCAAGTATCCAGAAGGCATCGGCGCCGGAGTATGCGGCCCAATCCACAAGAGCTTTCCAGTTTTTTACCCCTCCGTCCGGGCCGCGGAATTTCATACCTTCGGTGGGAGGGTCAGCCTCGTAAGTGAGCACGGTCAGATTGGAAGGAACTTTGACCGGCTGACGGCTTATTACACTGAAGGAACCTTCTGACAGGAGGTCTTTGTCCTCTCCGTAATCGGCCAGCTTTAAGACATACCTGCCGGCAGGAGCGTTCCAGGGGCAGGGCCACAGCCCGGACCAGACATTCTGCTCACTGTCAAAAAACATGTAGGGTCCGTCAAGGCCGCCGACACTCTTTATTTTTCGGCCGTTGAAAATCACCTCGACCTCAGGGGGGGAGACTTTCCATTTTTCCAGCAGAACCCGGTTTCGGGTTTCCAGCCGGATGCGCACAATTTCGTAACGGTGGTATTCGGGAACGGCGGCAGCAAGCCGGACAATCCCGGCCCGGGGATTTCCAAACTCCCGCCAGCCGAAAAACACGGCGTAAATGAGAAATACTGGTACAAAATATTTAAAACTGTTCATGCTGCCGTGTCCCGCTCTCCAGCATGATAGTGACGGGGCCGTCGTTGTGTATCTCCACTTCCATGTGGGCACCGAACTCGCCCGTCTTTACCGGCGTTCCCCTGTCCCTCAGTCTGGCAGCGAAGTCTTCATAAAGCTTCCTGGCCAAAGCCGGCTCGGCGGCAGCCGAAAAATCAGGCCGCCTGCCTTTGGCGCAGTCGGCGTAAAGGGTGAACTGCGATATGACCAGCGCCTCGCCTTTAACATCCAGCAGGGAAAAATCGAACTTCCCCTCCGGGTTGGAAAATATTCTGAGTTCAGCGGTCTTGTCAGCCAGCCGAAAGGCGTCTTCCGCCGTATCGCCTGCGGCAACGCCCAGAAGAATCAGCAGACCGCGTCCCGTTGAACGGCGGTTGCCTCCGGGCAAAATTACAGACGCCCGGCTGACTCTCTGGATTAAAGCTCTCATTCGGCGATGTCCGGCGGCCTGCGGATAACAGCGGGAGGAAGTATGGGAAGGAAGCGAAGATCCGGCTTCTTCCAGCATTACGCGCTCCGCTTACAACTTCCGATTTTACAAAATGCTGGAACGCATAAAAACCGTTCCGGACGAAAAATCTCAGGCCGGCTGTATGACGATTTCCACCCTTCGGTTTCTCAACCTGCCTCTTTCAGTCAGATTGCTTGCCACAGGATTTCTGTTAGCCATGGCTCTGATTGTGAGCCTTTCCGGGCTTATGCCATGACTTACCAGAGCCTCATAAACCATCCTGGCGCGCTGCTCGGAAATGACCATATTGATCTTATAGCTTCCGATGTTGTCAGTGTAGCCTTTTATCTGAACCGGATTTTCCGAATATGCTTTGAGAAGTCCCGCAACGGCCACTACAGCCTGTTCGGCGCCGCTTCTGGGACTGACCTCCCCGGTATCGAAGAGAATGCCGGGAAGCTCAACTACCAGATTCGGCGGAATATTCCTCACTATCAGCTCCTTTACTCTGAGGTTCTCCAATTCGAGCGGCAGCATAAAAATAAACCGCTCCTCAGGGCTCTTAATCACTTTTCCCCTGTGATCCCATATCCTGAGGTCCGCTTCATAAAAACCGTCACGCAGAAGCTTTCCAGTCATATCAGTCCCGCTCCAATGTATTGATTGCGGGATGGCATTATCGCTTTTTATCCTTTTTACTTTTTTGCCGTCTAAATCGTAAATGGCGAATTCCCATGATTTGCAGTCAAGCCCTTCGGGAACTACCGGCACAAATGTGAACAGATCCCATATATGCCTGCTGTCGTCAAAAGAAAGCGCCTGCTCCACGGTCAGCGATATGGAAGACGCCATTTTGCCTGCAATGGCAGATGCCTGAAAAAATGCCGCGAAAACCGCGGTGAAAACAATCCAAACGATATAATTGCTCATAATAACAGCCCCCTGAAAAAATAAGCCGGGCAAATGATGGCAGGCAGGATGCAGGCTTTTATTCATGCGTATTTTAGCACATAACGGGCCGGGCGGTTCAACAGGAAAAACGCGTATTTTTTTCGCCGATGGCTGCGGAAGATTTTGCTATAATGGCTGGGCGCGTATTTTTCGGAAAATTTCAAAGCAAGGAGAACTTCCAATGGTTACCGGCCTCGTACTAGTCAGACTCATGTCCGGAAAGGAAAAACAGGCTCTTGTGAAGATAAAGAACACCAAGGGCGTTGCCCACGTCTCAGCCGTCTTCGGCAGATGGGACCTGGTTCTGGACATGGAAACCGACGACCTTCCCAGCCTTTCCAACACCGTTGTCGAGAATATACGCTCCATCTCCGGAGTGCTCTCCACCGAAACCCTTGTAACCACCTCCATATAAAAAGGCATACAGGGATGAGGGAGCCGCACCCCGACACATCCTCCAGCCGCGCAGGATATGATTCCGGCGGCGGGCCTTTTTTTCAGTCAGAAACCTGTCCGTGGAATTCCTCACCGAAGCGGGGATAACCCGGGCAGTCCATAAACTTACCGATGGTCTTTCCATGGACAGGATGACCTTTCCGTGGTTCCTGAAGGCCTGTAACCCACCCAGATAACATTAACTTTTCGAATTCGGTCAATAGGATTCGAACTGCTTTCTTTGTCTAAAAAATGGCGGCCCCTTGGCCTGCATGCAAATGGGCATTAGGGCCCATGTAAGACTGTAAACAGATGGTTATAATATAAAGCAGACAACAGGGCAAACGCGATAGAAAACGATTTCGCATCCGATGCCAGCTTTTTTGAAAGCTTGAAGCTTTCTGATAACGAGAATAGGAAAATAAGTCACCAGTCCATATTACTCGTCTCCCGTTACTTGTTACTCATCAAATTGACCGGAAAGCGGTCAATTTGAATTAGATATGATCCGCATACTTTTAAAAAGAATTGCAATGCTTCCGCTGGTTACATTAGGCGTCACTTTCCTGCTTTTTTCCCTGACCCACATACTGCCGGCTGAAATGAGGGCTTCCATCTACATCCAGGACCAGCGGCAGCTTAATCCTGAGACCGTGCGGAACATTATAAAGGAACACGGTCTCAACGACCCTCTTCCGGTACAGTATGCAAGGTGGATGAGACAGATACTGCGGGGGGAACTGGGCTACTCGGAAACAGCCAAGATGCCGGTATCCAAAGCCATAAAGTCCTTCCTTCCCGCGACCCTTGAGCTGTCCGTTGCAACCATCATCCCGGTCTTTTTCCTCGGAATATG
>JBDRGJ010000403.1:0-4785 GCA_043817835.1 bacterium | reverse complement strand
GACCAATCCATCTGTAATTCCTGCTTCAAGACGCGCTGACGGTCCCATGCTGGCGTGCGTCATGCTGGCCGGATGCTGGATAAGGGATTCCACTCCGCCCAGGCTGACCGCCAACTGGCAAAGCTTCACCGCGTTCATCATCTTCCTTCCGGCTTCCATGCCGTCCTTAAGTTCAAAAGCTATCATGCCTCCCGGTCCCCTGTGCTGGCGTTTCGAAAGTTCATGCTGCGGATGGCTTGGCAGGCCGGGAAAACGCACGGACTTGACTTTTTGGTGAGCTTCAAGGAATTGCGCAACCTTAAGCGCTGATTCGCAGTGGCGGGCCATTCTGAGCGAAAGCGTCTTTATTCCCCGATGCACCAGGAAGGAATTGAACGGGTCTATCACACCGCCAAGCTGGTTGAGCACTTTTCTGAACCTGAGATAACGCTCTTCGTCCCTGACCACTATTATGCCTCCGATAACGTCGGCATGGCCGTTGAGGAACTTGGTGAGGCTGTGTATCACCACGTCCGCCCCCAGCGCCAGCGGCTGCTGCAGGGCCGGACTCATGAAGGTATTGTCAACCACGAGCACGGCTTTTTTTTCACGGCAGAGTCCGGCAGTTTTTTTGAGGTCGGTTATGGAAAGTGTCGGGTTTCCGGGAGTTTCAACGTAGACCGCTTTGGTCTCGGGCAGAAAGGCTTTCTCAACCGCCTTTATATCAGCGGTGTCGACAAAAGAAGAAGCCACTCCGTAATCGGCCATTATCGTGCGCAACAGGGTGCTTGTGGGACCGTAAACCGCCTTGGAACAGATTACATGGTCCCCGCTCTTGAGAAGAGCTGCAAGCGCGGTATGAACAGCGGCCATCCCGCTGCCGCAGCCCAAAGCCTTGTGCCCTCCCTCAAGCGCGGCTACGGCATTTTCCATGGCTTCAACGGTGGGATTAAGCATGCGCGTGTAAATATAGCCTTTTTCCTCACCGGCGAAGAGACGGGCGCCGTGCTCTGCGCTCCTGAATCTGAAAGTGGAAGTCTGGAAAAGGGGGGGGACCACCGGACCATACTCGTATTCGCCTATGCCGGCGTGGACACAAAGACTTTCAAAACCCAGTTTTTCCGTTGTTTCCATTTTCACTCCATTTGTAACTGCCCGGCAGCCGGGCGCCATGTGAATCTTGCCGCGCCGGTTAACCTGTCTGTCAGGCAGGCACATTTTGTGTTTTTTAAGGCTGTTAACCTTGAACCTCTGAACCATGAATCTGCCTGGAATTTATTTAAGCATCGGCCTGAGCTTCTGCAGTTCCTGCCTGGCGTTTCGGATATAGCCCTCGTCTTTTGACGTCCGGATTATATCCTCGTATATTTCGGCAGCCTTATGGTAGCGTTTTATCCGCTTGCTGAGAAAGGCCACCAGCTGCTTTATCATTGTGGGGCATTCCGGATCCTCAATCACCGGATACAGCGTGTCCGCCACCTGCCGTGGATTCCTGGCGCCTTTATAGCCTATGGCGGCCAGATAGGCGCTGTATTTCCATTCCTTAGGATCAAAACGCCTTACCCTGGTGATAAGCTCCACGGCCTCGTCCGGAAGGCCCAGATTAAATGCGAGCGCGCCTGCGGCATAAAGCACGGCATGACGGAAATAGGGATCCAGGTCCAGCACATGCCGGGCCCGTTCAAAGAACTCAGGATATTCGTCTCCGCCGTAGTCTTCACCATGGTGACAATGTCCTGACTCTTCTTCGGAATGTTCCGACGTACCGTAATACTGCATAAGTCTTATGAACGAGATATCGGCTGCCAGTCTCCTCAGGCCCAGGGCTACAGCGAAGGCGTCAAACATGCTACTGTCCGCGAATGGAGCTATTTCATCAGGACGGGGCATCGGAGGGCGATAGGTATCGCCAAGCCGGAAAGCCGTTAGCACCGCCGCTATAATTGCGCAGGCGACCAGTGCCGGCATACAGTATTTACGACAGAATTTCATTGGAGCGGGTCAGAACTCCTTTTTGCGGAAGAGGGCCACGGAGAACAGCGTGCAGGCACCTATGTATAGAAGAGCATAGCCGGAGAGAACAGACCATGCCGGATGTGCGGCAGCTGCATCCATGCGGTCCTTGACATTGTAAAGAGCAAGATTGGGAACCGCGTAGAGCAGCGGCCTGCTCATAATGGTCACGACCGCAGAACTTTTATCCAGAAGGTACCTTGCCTCAGCCAGGAAATGGCCCAGGGTCCAGAAGATAGAGGAAATAACCACGGAGGAAAGGACCGAAGTGGAAAAAAGCGAGACAGCCACGGCAAGGGAACCTATGATTGCCAGTTTTACCCAGGAAAACAGAAGCGCCTGCGCATAATAGGGGGGAATGGGAATCCCGCGTAATGTCAGCAGCGATGCGTGGAGAAATCCCATGCACAGCACGGCAAACGCCACTGAGACAAGAATGCCGGAAAGCTTACCGAGCAGGTAAGCGGAACGCGGCACCGGACGACATAGAACAAGATATATGGTTTTGGACTCCATGTCGGACTGAATCGTGGTGGAGCTGCTTAATATCACCGCGGCGAGGCCGGCCAGTTCCAGAAGGGCCAGGCCGAAATCAGTGAGCACCCTGCCCTCCTGCTCCACCGCCATGGCGCCCAGCAGAAGAGAAGCGTAAAGCATCACTCCCGCGAATATTATGACCAACTGGAGGAAACGGCTCTTCCACTGCTCGCGCAGGGAATGAAAAACCAGAACCCGTATCGCCGCTAAATACCCCATAATCATAAATTTCGAAGAACTTCTTTCCTCATCACCTTATCCCCTCCTCTTCTCTCACCGTCTCCACGAATATTTTTTCCAGCCCTCCTTCGGTTTCATGCCATTCCTGCTGCGACACAAGGCGAACCGCCCTTCCATCCCGCAATATCGCGACCCGGTCGCAGATTTTTTCCAGCTCCGATATGCTGTGTGATGAAAGAAAAACCGTCTTTCCATCTCTGTTTAAACCGGAAATAACCCGGCGCATGTCATGGATGGCAAGAGGATCCAGACCGCTGACCGGCTCGTCCAGCACCAGTATGTCGGGATTATGGAGAACGGCCTGCGCCAGCCCAAGGCGCTGAAGCATGCCCTTTGAAAACTCCGCCGCCTTTTTGCCGGCGTGTTTTACCAGCCCCACTCTTTCCAGGACCGCGGGGATGCGCGCTTTCATAATCGTGGGCTCCATGCCGGAAAGCCGGCCGTAGAACGCCAGGGCCTCGGCCGGTGTCAGATAGGAATAAAAGTAGGGAAGTTCGGGAAGGAAACCTGTCCGGCGCTTACCCTCCGCAGAGGAGGGGTCAAAACCCGAAAGGCTGACTTGCCCTGATGTCGGAAAAAGCAGGCCCGTCAGAAGTTTCATCGCAGTGGTTTTCCCGGCCCCGTTGAGGCCGAGCAGGCCGAAAATTTCGCCCTTTCTCACTTCAAGGGAAAGCCCTCTCAGCCCCCAGATTTCGCGCACACGCCCCAGATGGGATTTCCGGTAAACCTTGGCGACCTCGCGGTAATTTATTATTTTTTCGGCGGTTGTTTCGCTCATGAATTTCAGTAAGGAACAGATTTTTTGGCTTCTTTTTTCTGCCTTTTCATCTCGGCTTCTATCTCGTTTATCGGCAGATTTCCCATTTTCAGGAAGGTCCTATGAAAATCCCTGAGATCGAAATGTCTTTCCTCGGTTCTTTCGTAATGCCGGCGCATGTGGAGAATACGATCCATGCCCATTATATAGCTGATGCCTTCCGAAGGAGAAAGGGAAATCTTCAGCACTTCGGCCCTGGCCTGGGAGGGCATAAGCATGGCTTCGTTCTGAAAAAATTGCAGTGCTTCGTCGTATGTCATCCTGCGGCGGTGAAGTTCGGCGTCCACGTAGGCCCGCGCGGCCCTGATAAGCCGCCAGTGGAGATATATAAGCTTGGACCAGTGGGAAGTGTAGAAACCCATCTCCTGGGCCAGCCATTCGCTGTAGCAGGCCCACCCGTTGATGACCAGGGGAGAAGATGCTATCCGGCGTATCCTGGAGACACCCGCGGATTCCGAGTTCTGGAGGTAAAGCCCGGGCATCGCCTCGTGCGCCACTATGATCTCGATCTGCGGATAATTGAAATTCATCTCCAGAACTTTTTCCCTTACGGCGGGGGATAATTTCGACGAGGGCAGGGTCACATAAAATTCGGAAACACGTTTTTCATCCAGCGGAAAGGGAGGATTATAGGAGGTAAACGGCAGAACGGATGCCAGAAATGCGGGAGTTTCCTTTATGCGCAGGCGTTCTCCCCTGGGAAAAGGAACAACCTTAAACTTGTCAAAATGCTGGTAAGCGCGCTCCAGTTCCTGCTGGAAAACTTTAAGCAGGTCCCCGGCCGCAGGGTGGTCTTTCGGAGCCTTTTCCAGGACTTTTTTCCAGCCGAAGTCGGAATCTGCAGTTTCCGGATCCACGGACGACGCTTCTTTTTTAAGGTCTTCAAGGGTCTGTCTGAAGGTTTTTTTCGCAAAGCGCGATACAGCCGCCGGGCTCTCATCCAGTCCGTGCCAGCGCTCCAGATAAAATCCATAGGTATACTGACCGACACGGAAATCGGTTTCATTTCCGCTTTTAAGTTCGTTTTTCAGAAAGTCTATATACCTTTTCAGCGCCGTCCTGTTTTCGGCGATTGCATTGTCCACCTTTTGCCGGAGGACGGGGTCGAACTTGATGTAATCGCGGAACATGGAAAGCAGTTCCGGAAAGGAAGCCATCGCTCCCTCAGCCTGGCTTATCGCCTGCTCGACCCATATTCT
>JBDRGJ010000402.1:0-6260 GCA_043817835.1 bacterium | reverse complement strand
TGACAACCCGAGTAGTTGCCATTTTTAAACACTGCTTATTCCTTCACATTCAGGACAAAGCCTTCGGAATGGGCGGACATCTCCGGAGCGTACATGGACTGCAGCACGGCAGCACCTATTTTGTATGTCCCCGGGGTGGCGGGCCGCATCCTGTAGGTGAGCACGTATTCACCGTGGGGCAGCCGGTTCATAAAAAAGTTCGTGAGCGAATCCCGGGGTTCTTCGTAGCGGGAGAGCTTGTCCCATTTCCAGCCGCTTCTGAGCTCCTCGGCCTCAAATCCTGCTCCGCGCGGGTCTTTGAGGTGCACATATTCGAACTGGCTTCTTGTTTTGATCGCAAGATGAACTTCCACCTGATCGCCGACGGAGACGGTTTCACCGGCAGCCAGCGGCCTCAGCCGCCATGAATTGCCTTCCTTGTAGCGCAGAAAAAACTTTCTTTCCAGTTCCATCATACCTTTGCCGGAGGATTCCGGCAGTTTGTCTGTTGAATAAAGCCATGTCAGGGATGCAAAAGCCAGGCCCGGCCCCTTCTTGTTTATGACAGCCGAGGCGCGGGAGGCCGTGACTTCCGGGCCCGGGATGCTCCAGCGAAGCGGCTTTTCAAGCCAGTCGAACGGCTGCACCTCGGCGAGCTTTATGTCCCCGCCCCAGTCGACGCGGAAGCTGTCGCCCTTGTCCAGCGCTCCCCGCGTCTTTAGCACGTCCAGCAGGGAATATACGGCTTTTGCCGATGATTTTGTGGATTTCCATTCGCTGCCTTTCCTGTTGAAAAGCAGCCACTGGACCATGCCGGGTATCCTCTTGTCTTTCGGCCGCAGCGTCAGAAGGGTCCGGAGTATGAAGGAGTGCATCTCGACCGAGTCGTTGTACCAGAGCCAGGACAGCTTCTCCGGAGTCCAGTACACTCCGGCGACCGGGTCCTGCCTTGCGCCGTCCATGGCCCTGTCGAGATATGAATCCGCCTTCGCTTTTTCGCCAATGCGCATATAAATGTACGCGGCGTAAGCCTTGCCGTATGCGGTCATGGCGTCCGAATGCCTGTCCGCGTAATCAATCCAGGTCCTGGCCAGTTTATGCGCCTGTTTCGACTCTGTCCATGATTTTGGAAAGGATGTGGCTGTCCATGCGGCGTAGAGCAGTGTGGCCACATGGGCAGTTTCAGGCTTCATATATTTGTGGATTTCGGCGTTGACCCAGGCAAGCGCTCTTTTCGCCGTTTCCTCCGGGATTTCAACCCCGTATTTGGCTGCTTCGGCCAGGCCTTCAAGGACCACAAGCGTTATGTAAAGGTCGGGCTTGCCTCCGAGAAACCAGGGAAAAGCTCCGCTGAAAAGCTGGCGTTCTCTCAATTTGGCCATGGCGTCCGCTTTCTGCGCCGCCACCACAGCCGGATTCAGCATGTCTGTCGCGGGCGGGGCGGAGGCCCTTCCTTTGGAAATGCTTTCCCACGGGGTTTCCATCAGGGACATCATCCTGCGCGGATCGCTTCTGTCCCACTGAGGAGTGATAACGGTCCGTTTCGGTATTTTTTTCACGGCTTCGGCCAGAGCCGGATATTTTCTGTAAAAAGAATTGGAGATGGAAAGGGGGACGTACCTGTTGACCAGCTGTTCGGTGCACTCGTAGGGATAGTTTATAAGGAACGGCAGTGAGTTGAGCACGGAAAGCGCGAGCTGTGGGTCTATCTGCAGGTGCATGGCCTCGTTCTGCCTTGAAGGGTCCTTCTTTTTAAAAGCTTTTATCTCCAGCTTTGTCCTGCCTGTGCCATCGAGTGCGGCTATGCCGGTCTCCATCAGACGTTGTCTGGACGGAAGTATGGGAAGCTCCCTTTCTTCGGCATCAGCCAGTTTCCCTGACCTTACGATTGCCCGCACTTTATAACTGACGATTTTGCGCGGGGCAAAGGCTTCCCATGAAGCGGTGAAAACGCCTTTCGGCGGAACGGTGAATTGCCTTGCCCCGCTTTCAGGCAGGAGTTTTGTATCCGAGGGCATGCCGTCCATTGAAACCGAGATATCCGCGCTCCCGGACAATGGCCTGTCCGTAGAATTGTTTATCACGGCTTTTATCACGCTTTTGTCGCCTTCGCGCAGGAAACGCGGCATCTCCACCCTTACCATCAGGTCCTTCACGGTGACCGTCTCAGTGGAGATGCTTGCTTTCTTAAGGTCCTGCGTGAATGCGGATGCCGTAACTTTCCACGAGGTCAGCCTTTCGGGTATTTTGAAGGAGAATGGACCCTGTCCCGCCGCTATTTTCAGGTGCGGCTGGAAATAAGCCGTTTCAGAGAAATCGGTCCTGGTCTTCACTTCAGGGAGTTGCTTTTTCCCTGTTCCTGAAGGTGCGGCAGCCGCAGCTCTGACCGCCTGGGGTACGCGGAGTACGGGCGCAGCGGAGCCGGATATCTCCTCCTCATCGTCTTGTATGCTTTTGGAACGGGCGAATCGGGCCTCTGAAAAGCCTCCCCTTGAGCGGCTGATGCCGTAATGGGAGTAGGACGACCTGTCCATGCGCAATCCGGGCGGGACAGGCTCCTTTATGAAAGCGGAAACCGTTTCTGCCATTTTCCTGAGCATTCCTGTTTCCACCGGCAGGTGTATCGAGTAATGGCTGAGCAGTGAAGACAGCAGGCTTGTGTTCCCGCGTCTTTCCGGATAAAGAGAATCCAGCCAGGAAGCTCCGGAAGACGCGTAATACTCCAGTGAGCGGTCGAAAATCCTGATAGTCCCCTCGGCGTCGACCGGCTGTCCCCAGTAATCCTTCGCCTCCAGGTTCCATTGCGCTTTCTGTCCGGGGGCAAGGGACTTGTCGTGCTTCAGGAAGAGCCTGAGTTCCTTCTCCTTCCAGGGCACATGCACCAGGGCCTCGCCGCTCTTTATCTGAAAATCCCCTGCTGCGAACCACCGGACCGAGAAGCCGCCTTTATGATCGGCGGTGACCGGCATCTCCAGAACCTGCACTCCCGGGGAAATGAGTTTCCGGTCCAGCAGGAACCGTCCTCCCCATATTTCGACGAACGTGCGTCCTTTTACGAGGGAAGAGCCGAGCAGTATCCTGGCTTTTTCGCCTTCCAGATAAGTCTCATGCTCCGGTATTGCGACAGCAGGAAGGTCCAGGCCGGCGGTCTTGCCGGAGGCGTTTACGACCGGCACAATGACCGATGCCTCGGTCAGCCCTCCCCACGGGTCCCGGGTCTTCACCGTGAAGCGGTAAATTCCGGATGCAAGGCCTGCCAGAACGGCTTTGGAAGGCCTGTCCGCGCGGAATTTCAGACTGCCTGAGGCGGCTTTCTCATAGGCGGCGGCATCGGCAAAAAGCGTTTCCAGCGGGACATCGCCGGAGAGCCGCCCCCTGAGGGGAATTCCATCCTCGCGGACCGCGGTGGATTTGCCTACTTTCCAGAGTTCCCATGTCCCGCTTCCTGCAACTGCTTTTTCGTTGAGATTGACCAGCCGCACCGGGATATCATACGGTTTTCCGGCCGTGGCGAAGCCGGAGGGCATGGATATGTCGAAGAGAAGGGATTTTTCGCCGGCCGTGTAGGAGGAATATGCCGTGATTGTCCTTCCGCCGGGGTCGTGTGCCTCGGCTTCCACATGAAAACGGGAGGGATACCCGGAGCCGTCCCGTGGCGCGGACGGGATAAAGCTGAAGGAGAACTTGCCGTCGGCTCCGGTTTTAACGCTGCCGGATGCGACTTCGGTCCTGGCATTGTCGGTGCCGCGCCACCACCAGCAGAACCACGGGATGTAATTCTGCCTGTAGACCCTGTAGGTCACGTCCGCGCCCGGCACCGGAGCGCCGAAATAATATGCGGCTTCGCCCCCGACTTTTGCCGGTTTGCCGTATTTCCATGCGCCCATTGCTTCGGCCAGTTTCAGCTCGAATTCCGGCCTCTTGTACTCCTCCACCGAGAAAGAGGAAAAGGCCCTGAATGTGTCGCCGTAAGCGGAAAGCGAGGCGTAAAGCTGATAGTTTCCAAGGAGCCGGCCCTGCGGTATGGCAAAATGCGAGGAGGCCGTGCCCATATGCGACGGGGAAAGCTCGGCCGTGAAGATATCCTGTCCGCCGGCGTCAGCAGCCCTGATTTTCAGTACAGCCGGGCCGGCATATGTCCGGTATCCTGAAGGAACCCGCTTTATGGCGGTGACCTTGAAGGAGACCTCCTGTCCCGGCCGGTATACGGGCCTGTCCGTCTCTATGAAAATCCGGACGGGCGCCGGCGCGCTGAAATGGAAGCTGAGCGGACGGGCCCAGTAGGCAAAGCTGTCTCCGGATGAGGCCAGGGAGTCCAGGCTGCCGCTGCTGTACCGGCCGTGCCTGAGCTTTGCGTCGGTCGTTTCTCCAGCCATGCCGTTTGCGTCAGTGTAAAGGATTTTCCTCTCCGTGAGGTTGCCGTGCTGCCGTTTGAATGATTCGATCTTTGCGTCGGGCACAGGCAGGCCGGTCAGGGCATTGACGGCGTAGAGATGAAAGCCTTCCGCCCGGACCGTCCTGAACGAGTGAAGTGCCGGCAGGGGCTGGTCGCTGTCCGGGTCGGGAGTAAATTCCCGTTCCGTTCCACTGAGTCCGGCCGTGCCTACCAGGAAAAGGCTGGTGACATCGGTTATGGCGGCCCTGAGCAGGGATTCGCCGGTGCGGAAATCATCGTCGCCGCAGGCCAGGGCCAGGTAAATGCCCGGCGTCATGGGCGGGGGGACGGCTTTTTTTCCCGCGTATTCATGGGGCGCTGCGGGAGTCATGTCGATCGAGAATGAGTAATCCGCTTTTCTTGCAAGGAAAACGGCAGTCATTTCCCTGCTCGGATAGCGAAGGGCGTTCCATCCTTCGTCCCTGCCAGGGCGCATGGACCTGAGTTCTTCGGGAGTTGTCCTGTAGATGCGGAAATATACCGCCGGAAGGTTCCTTGTCTTGACCGAGAAAGCCCCGGAGGCCGGAGGGGGGGCGGTCCTGGCGTTAAAATCGAGGCTGGGGAATTCGATTTCCGAGCGCAGTTTTTTGCATTGCGCGGCGCCGGCGGTTCCGGGAAAGTTTTTTACGGCATAGCGGCAGGTTTCCGCGGCATCTCTGTATTTTCCCGGCACGTTGAGCATCCGGGCGGCCTCGAAGGCGGCCCGGGCCGCGGCATCGGCGCTGCGGAATGATTTCATCCAGCCTTTAAGCACCGAGACAGCTGAAGCTGTCGCGGCTGTACGGTCCTTGAAAGGCGCTGTGAGATCCGGCCCGGTGAAGGGAATGAGCAGGCGTTTGAGCCGCCAGCTTTCCGATGCGTATTGCCGCCCTTCGGTTTTCATGGCCTGGGCCTCTTCCAGCACCGCGCCTGCGGTGACAGCCGGCTGGTCCGATGCGCTGAACGGGATTTTGAAGCGTTTGGCGATGAAAGCCATCGGGTCCGGCTTGCCGGTTTCACCGGAAGGCGCTTCTGTCAGCAGGTAGTCGGTCCAGCGCATGACCACAAAATCCCACAGTGTCGGCGTTATGCGCTTATCAGCGTCTGACAGGTCTATAAAATAGCCCTCGTCTTTTATGGGAACATCAATAAGCCTGGAGCGCAGTCCGCGGAGAAGCGAGTAGTCCGAGGCGATGGCCCGGTGCCATTCCTCCTTTGTCCTGCGGGAGAGGTCCGAAGCGCCTTCCTCTGCGTCGGACGGGGAGGCAAAGCCGTACTGCTGGATGTGCTTTCTTGCCGTTTCAGCGCGCAGTATGAGGAATCTGGCTTTCCAAATCGGGTCGGCCGGAAACTTCCCGCCCAAAATCCTTTCAGCCGCCTCAAGGTAGCGGAAGAGCAGGGCGCGGCATTCGACCGAACGGTACGCCGCCTTAAGGCGCGCCGTGCCGCCCGTTTTTTTTGAAACAGAATCGTACTCGGCCATCGCCTCCTGGTAGAGCTTTTTCCCGAAAAGCGAATCCGCTTTTTCAAGTCCGCCTGCGCAGAAGGCAGAGCCGGATAAAAGCGGAACAGTCAGAAAAAAAGCAGACAGCAGGTATTTTCTGGTCATAAAACCTCCATGACACCAGGTCACAAGTGAAGGAACTGCGTTGATACGATGATATGTTGATACGTTGATAAGCTTATACGGGCACGGGTTCACGTATCAGCATATCAACATATAATCGTATTATCCACCTCTAACCCGAATCCTTCAGTTGAAGGATTCGCCCGGAGGGCAGCTCTTTTGCCCTGTCATAGCAAATCATTGGGCAAAAGAGCTGGGTTGTCCCGCCCTTTTACGTCCGACAGCCATTCTTGAACGTAT
>JBDRGJ010000401.1:0-3311 GCA_043817835.1 bacterium | reverse complement strand
CTATAACAGCCGCGCATCCCCTTATTATATTTTTTTCCTCATCTCTGTAAACAGGTATTCCGCCGCCGCCGACGGCTATTACAATAAAACCGTCCTTTACGAGCGCCTCAATCGCCGCTTCCTCAAGAATTTCTTTCGGAGCTGGCGAGGGAACAACCCTTCTCCAGCCGCGCCCGGCATCTTCCATAATATCCCATTTCTCGTTTTTCTGTCTGTCACTGGCTTCTTCCTCGCTCATAAAAGGCCCTATCGGCTTAGAGGGATTCTTGAAAGCAGGATCGTTTTTGTCCACAAGCACCCGTGTCACAATAGTAACGACATTCCTGTGTATCCCCCTCCTTCCGAATTCGTTTGAAAGCGCCTGCTGAAAATTATACCCTATCGCGCCCTGAGTATCCGCTCCGCACGAATCAAGCGGGACGGTGTGCATACCTAACTTTACGGCGGCCTCGCTCCTTAAAAGGATAAAACCTACCTGCGGACCGTTCCCGTGGCTTATCACAACGTTCCAGCCCTTTTCAATCATTGCGGCGATGTGTTTCATTGTCTCCACCGCCGCAAGATACTGGTCGCCGACTGTCTGGTGTTTCTTATCCCTTATGAGCGAATTTCCGCCAACAGCAACAACAGCAACTTTTCCCATATTTACAGTTGGTCTGACATTGTCAGCGCCATTATAGCTTTCTGAACATGTAGCCGGTTTTCCGCAATATCAAAAATTATGGAACGGGGGCCCTGATTCACTTCCCGGGTTACTTCCGCTCCCTCGTCTACGGGCATAGGATGAATGAATTTCGCGTCGGGGCCTGCTATTTTCATCTTATCCTCATCACATATCCAGTCCGCATATTTTTCTGACGATGCCCTTTTTATTTCGGCTTCCTTTCCTATGCTGTAATAGTCCTTACCAAACCAGTTCCGCGAATAAACGTAGTCCGCTCCCTTGTACCCGGCTCGGGGGTCGCCTTTCACAATCTCGAACTTCGTACCGTTTGCGCTGCAGTTCTTTTTGGCCTGCTCAATTATATCTTCCGGCAAATCATAGTCATCATCCGGGTACGCCAGCTTCACGTTGAGTCCCAACCGTGAATTCAGCAGCAGGCTCTCGTGAACGGAACAATATGACCTCGCAAGGGCGCCCTTCGCCCAGGTCTGGAGAATTGTCTTTCCCTTTGTTGGGACGCTGCCGTTATGCTCGCGCATGCCCATCACGTCGGCCAGGCCCTGGCAGGGATGATAAATATCGTCCGCCATGTTTATTATGGGTACGTCCGCATATTTTGCATACTCCCTCAGAATCTTATTCCCGTCGCCGTAACTGTCCACCGAACTCTCCAGGATGCGTATCCCTATACCTGCTGCAAAACGTGCCATGACTTTTGCGGCATCATGTATGGTCTCACCCGCAACTTCCAGGCCGCTTTTTACGCTCTTCAGCCTCATGGCTTTGGGCTCTATGAACTGCGCATGGCCGCCGAGTTCCGTCGCTGCGGCTTCAAAGGACTGTCTTGTCCGGAGGGACGGATTATAGAAAAACATTATGAATGTCCTGTATGCCAGCAGGCTGTTGTACGGTTCGCCGTAGCGGTTTGCCTTCATCTTCACCGCAAGCTGCAGTATTTCCTCAATATCCTCAACCGGCAGTTCCTGTGTCGTTATTATATCTTTTCCGAATAACTTTGATTTTCCCACTTCTCCCTCCAGTTCTAATTCTCAATCCATCGCCCGGACAAACGGTGCGGCAAAGCCGGGCGCAGTTTTAAGTTACAGCCGGCCTCCCATTATCATCGTCATGATCGCCTTGTGCGCATGGAGCCGGTTTTCCGCTTCGTCTATGACGACCGAACGCGGCCCGTCAATGACTTCGTCCGTGACTTCCTGTCCCCTGTCCGCGGGCAGGCAGTGCATGTATATACCGTGCTTGTCTACAAGAGACATCTGCTTTTTCGTCGTCATCCATTTTGTGCTTGCCGCATTGACCGCCTCGGCTTTTTTATGGTCCTGCTTTTTGACAGTATTGCCTTTGGCGTCTGTGTAATTGAAACAGTGGGTTGAACCCCATGACTTGGGATAAACCACGTGAGCGCCCTTGAAGCCTGCATTAAAATCGTTAGTTATCTTGAAAGAGCCGTCGGTTTCGCCGGCAAACTGCCTGCAGGTCTTTATGACTTCGGGGTCAAGCTCGAATCCCTTCGGATGCGCCAGAGTTACATTCATTCCCATCTTTGTGGCTGCGAGTACCACGCTCTGCGGTACTGCGCGGGGTTTCTCGATTGAGCCGGAATACGCCCAGGACATTGTAAGGTTGATTCCTTTGAACGTGCCGAACTTCTCCTTGACCGTAATCATGTCCGCAAGCGCCTGCGTCGGATGGTATTTGTCGCACTCCATGTTAATAATGGGTATTTCGGCATGCTCGGCAAATTCCTTTAGCGTGGCGTTTGCAAAACCGTATATCCAGTATGCAGGCGGGCCGTACATCCTTATAGCTATGGCATCCCCCACCCTGTCCAGCATCCTTGCCACGTCGGATATCCTTTCGGTCTTGTACGGTATGTCAAAACCCTTTCTCGCCGGAGTATATGTCTTGCCCGGCTCCAGGTCAACATGAAAACCTCCAAGCTGCTGAATACCGGCGGCAAATGTGCTCCTTGTCCTGAGTGACTGGTTGAAGAACATTGTAAACAGCGTTTTCGCTTTGAGTATGTGTGTATGGTCCTGATTCATCGCATGTCTCTTTTTCAGTTCAAGCCCTACCTCAATCAGTGTTTCCCACTCTTCCTGACTGAAATCAAGTTCAGCGTCAATCCAGTCCTTCCCAAGAAACTTGTTGGTCTTCATATTATCTCCCTCCTGAATTTACATAATGTCGTGCTTACTGTAGAAACCCCGCGCCCTAAAATATCTTTCCTAAAAGTTCAAAAAGCCCTTTGCGCCGGCGGCCTTTCCGTCCGCCCAGAGTCGGAGCTTCCTTCCTGAAATCATATTTCAGCAGGCCAAGCGCCGAAGTATACGACAGGTCATTAACCAGAGCATCGTCCCCGCGGCAGTTCTGGGCATAGCCCAGGCGCGTAACAACGCCTATCTTGTCGTGTACGTACTCGGCAATTCCCGGAAGTTTTGCGCCGCCGCCGGTGATGACACAGCTTGCAATCAGTTCGGGGTTTATATTGAATGCGCCTATATGCGCATTTATGTTCTCGAATATGTCTCCGAGCCGGTCATTGATCAATTTCGATACATCCTTGATCGGCACTTCTTCTTTAGTGCGCCCGTCAATTTTTGTTATCTCGATTTTTCCTTCTTTGGGG
>JBDRGJ010000400.1:0-5132 GCA_043817835.1 bacterium | reverse complement strand
CACCAATCTCAACAGGAAGGACGACGGGATGTGGCTGGAAATGGTTAAAATGGGATTTCAGATAACATTTTCCTGCGACGGGGCAACCCCCCGTACCTTTGAATCCATAAGGCACGGCAGCTGGTTTGAAAGAATACTTTCCAATCTTGAGGTGATCAGCAAGGAAAGGAAAAAGCTCAAACAGGAATTATTTCATACCTCTACCCCCTACCCACTACCCTCTACCCTATCGGCACAGACTGACAAGTCGGATAACTTGCCTGAGCTTTGCTTCCTGGTCACTCTCCAGCCCGCAAATTACCGGGAAATGCCCCTTTTCATAGACCTAGCTTCGCGCTATGGGGCGGAAAAGGTCGTTTTTTCCAATGTGCAGGGAAGCATCGGCCTGTTAAAAAGAAAGCTCATTGAGCCTGTAAAAAGAGCTGTCGGGGCTTTTTGCGGAAAGGGTCCCGTTGAAAATCTCTGCATTTACAATATTCCCCGGCAGGAAATAGCCGGACTTAAGGCGGAAACCGTGCGCCGAGCCAAAATGCTCGGCATCAGCGTGTCTTTTATAGACAATTTTCTTGGGCAATTGGGTCAAAAAAAGAAACCCGGGTCTGAAAACGGGTTGCCCTCCGAACTTCCGACGGATTATCTGGAAGGAATAGGTGCTCTCGGCCATGTGGCCCGGTATAAAAAATGTTTTAAGCCGTTTTCATATGTAGTTATTAATTACAGGGGGGATGTCGGTCCCTGCAACCATCTGCTGGCCTACGGCAAATGGAACTGGGAGCGGATGGGAAATATCCGGGATGCCGACATAATGGATATCTGGAATTCCCGGCCTTACCGGGAATTCCGCAGCATGCATCTTTCAGCTTCTCCGATAAACAGCGTCTGTAAATGGTGTTATTCACACAGGGTCATGGAATGAGTCGGGCCCGAATTTCTTCCTGGCCCGGGGCGCCCCAATGTCCGTTGCTTACTGCCCGACTGCCGGCGCCGCACCGGACAGCTGACCGCCAGATTCCTCCCTGGCCCTGTCTTCAGTCCGCAAAACCTTATTGGCATATCGCATATAAGACGAATCGATAAAGTCCTTCTCGTCCGCTTTTGTTTTTATCCAGCCCCTGCTCAGCGCGTATTCCTGTTCAGCCATCAGCGCTTGCGTGTCGATTTTTCCGTCCGTTATCAGATTCAGTCTGGAAAGCACATTCGCTTCAATCGGCATTCCCCAGATTCTGACCGCAATATCATTGATCTCTTCGGGAGCGGCTCTGTAAAACTCCCTGACGCTGCGCAGGTAGGCCGTCATGAACCGCCTAGCCGCCTGCCGGTTTTTCATGAAACGTCCGGAATAGTAGAGCATTGAACGGGGGGACGTCTCATCGGCGATATCGGTTCCCGCAAAGACTTCAGCCAGACCTTTATTGACGAGTTGGCTCGCCAATGGCTCGCTCATGATGCCCACATCGAGCTCTTTGCCGGCGAACATGGCGGGGAATATATTATCCGGAACGACCTTACCCGTGAAATCTTTTTCGCTCAATCCGGCCTTGTCCAGCTTCCGTAACAACCATATATGAAGTGTCCTTCCTGGGACAGGCGTCCCGACATTCCGGCCTTTAAGGTCGGCAAAGGACTTGATCTCTCCCGCCAGATCCTTTCTCACAAGATAATACCGGGAAGCGGGTTTCCCTTTGACGAAGCCCATGCAGCCCGCCACTATCCTCGCACCTGATTCACGCATGAGGCCTGTGTAATTTGCGACGAATCCGCATGCTGCGACATCCATCGTCCCGCCGGCAAGGACTTTAAAAACAGTCCCCCTGTTGCCTTTCCACGGTACCAGGCGGACATCCAATCCCTCTTTTTTAAAATATTTTTTTTCCTTGCCTATATGAAAAACAATCCCGGTCAGGCTGTCGGGTACGCTCACGTTCACCTTTACAGGCCCGCCGTATGCCGGGCAATGCAGCATTGCAGCTCCGCAAACGCCTGCAACTGACAGCACTCGTATCCGACGATTTATCAAATTTTTCATATGTTTTTTGCACTTGCCACTTACCGCCTATCACTTGCCGCTTTCAAGGTTGCCCAGTCCGGGGGAATTGTCCTCAGGGGAAGTTCCATGTGGACCTTGTGCCATAAAGCCAGGACATTCATATTCCTTAGTCCGAAAGGCACGTGCCAAAAACCCGGCAGAAACTGACTCTCGTCGAAATATTTCCGGGAGGAATCAAAGTTTTTGAAATAGCGTGTCTTCAAACGCTCCCTGGAATCCGACGCGACGGATGCCAAAAACTGCGCTGTTTCAGAAAACCATGATAGCGAAACGGGCGTGAGCGCCATATCTTTCGGACGCTGAAAGACGGTTTCGGGGACGATGTCCCTCATCGCCTCCTCAAGCAAAACGCGGCCGGGACGCGGACCGGGCCGGAAATGCGAAGAAAGGCAGGCGGAATGCAGAAACATGGCCGGTGCAATCAGAGATACGCCGCATGAACGGGCCAGCGTCATTTTGCGAGAACCGTTTATTCCTAGAACGATACAACTGTAGTTTAGATACTGCAACTGAACGGAAAGAGGCAGTCCTTTTATCTCTTTGATAATCCCGCTTATGTGCGGCGAAACGACCGTCCTGCGTACCATTTCCCGCAGGTCGGGAGGATAAAAAACAGAAATGTCACCGATAATTCCATTATGCTGCAGGACGCATAAAATCAGGTAGTACAGACCGGGCGGGGGGATCCTCAGGCCCGGATGGATTTTGCCTGCTTTGTCTGCCAGTAAGAGCAGCGGCATACGCCAGTTCTTTCGCGGCAAAACGGCAAGCCTCCAGAATCGCAGCATCCACTTAGGAAACGGTATATACGGCAAAACCTCGGCCATGTTATCCAGATATCCTCCGTGTATAAAAATCCCCAGGACATCTTCGATTCCCTGTCCCTCAAGGATTTTTGCAAACCCGTCTTGTCTTACTTTCCTGGAAAGCAACAGGATACGGGTCAGTCTGTCAGGCTGATCGAGATTGTCCATCAGCCATAAAATTTCCGGGATGGCATCCAGATGATCCCGATAGGATATTTTTATGACGCGGTGACGGATTCCCAAATGGCGGCAGAGTTGCCGCGCACAAGATACTTCGGACGGATGGGAAAGGTCCTGATATTCATAAGTGAAGGCATGGACGTTTTTCGGGCCAAGCAGTTCCACTGTGCACGCAGCGATGACTGCCGAGTCTACGCCCCCTGAAAGGGAAACAGCCGCTTGACTGTCATCGCCGATTGCCATCTTCGTGGCTCGGACAAGGGACTGTTTGAGCCGGCCGGGAGTGTCGATAGGATCCGTCTGTAAAGGCTCAAACAGCGGCTTCCAGTGCCGGCGCAGTTTTATCGCGTCCCGGGACAACTCTAGAAGATGTCCGGGTAGCACCTGCTGAATCCCGGAAAACAGCGTCCTAGAGCCGAACAGCATGTGGCCATTGAGTAGGAATTCGGTCGCAGTTTCAGTGTCAAGCGTTCTGGGGATCAGACTGTGGGCCAGCAGGGGTCTGGCGGAAACGGAAAAAAGCAGGAGATTGTTGGCGCAAACGTAAAAAAGGTGCTCACCGCCGGTCGGATCCCGCAGCAGCGTCAGGACGTTTCTGGCGATATCGGCGTAAACCAGCGCGTAGTGGCCGTTCAGGAATACATTAAATGCAACCCTGGACTTCTGCTGTTCGAAAAGAGCGCCCAGGCTCCGGGGTCCGCCTTCTTCGAATGCGATAAAGCCTACCATGGCCATGCAGGCCCTGCCGTCGTGCGCCATATTCCCGGCAGCGGACGCCACCCAAAGGGGGCCGCGCGAAAATTGTCTCAGGCCCTGCGGCAAGTCGTGCCCCGCATCGCATGCCCCGACCGATAATTGAGCCAGCATGGCGTTTTTATCGGATTCCTTCAGGTATTTATCAATCGGGCCCCCTGATATGGCCCAGGCACCGCACAGATTAGACATTGCTGGAAAAACCCACTCCTTCCCAGGCAGAAACCGGTCAGAGCACTAGAAAACAACCCGAAAAGAGCCTGTGATGACCCGCCCCGGAGCCATCAGCGGCGGCGGTGTTTTCACGTCAAGAACGTCATAATGCGTGTTAAACAAATTCTCCATGTCGAGCCTTGCCTCCACCGCTCCGATTTTCCTGGAAATGCCTATATCCATAGTCCAGTAAGGGCGCGATAGCATCCGATTTTCAATATCGGCGAACATTTTGTCTTTGTATCGTAATCTGGAGTTCACCGCAAAAAGTCCCGGATTGTCATAGTCCATGCCCCAAACAAGCTTGTTGCGCGGCGAATTCAGATAATCATGGCCGACGTTTGCAGAAACCCCGTCGGCAGTTACCTTCGCGCGGTTATATGTATAGGCCAGGGAGGATGACCATTTATCCGCGACCTTCCAGCGCAGTTCGGCTTCCGCGCCGCGCGTCTGAACGGAGCCGACGTTGTCGTATTGGGCAAGAACGCCCGGGGTTATTACACGGGTGGATATATAATCCGTGCCCCGGACATAATAGAGCGTCAGTCTGGCCAGGAGCGCTGAATAAGGCTTCCAGTCCGCGCCGGCTTCATAGGACCAGCCTTTTTCAGGGCCGAGCGCCGGATTGGCCTGAACTGTCCCCATCTGGTCCTGTTTTGCGGTTCTATAACTTCTGCCGATGAGCGGAGCATTGAAGGACCTGCCGGCGGCAGTCCGCAGGGAGACCTTGTTGTCCACATGCCACACAAGACCCGCGCTGGGGCTGAATGCGTACCGCTCCCTGGCGGAATAGTTCACAACCGGTGTTGCATTGACCGTATCCAGCTGCAAGCCGTTGTAAATCTTGAACCAGTCAAGACGTCCGCAAATGGTGGCGACCAGTTTTTCGTCGAGGAACCTGATCTCATCGCGCAGGAAGGGCGACAGGATGGCCTGTTCGCCGGCTGCTTTCACGCTCCGCGCGGAAGTCTTATACTCGGTATTGCTTTCAAGCTTGGCGAATTTGCCGTCCACGCCCAGTGATATCTTTCCCAGCTTCTGCGTCTGCTTGTCAGCCTGCATGCTGCCGCCTAGGGTAACCATGCGAAGACCCTCCACTGACGACAGAAAAGTATATGGATTTTTATCCTTCT
>JBDRGJ010000399.1:0-3224 GCA_043817835.1 bacterium | reverse complement strand
AGCCGGCGAAAGACGTCTCCGGGCCTGCAAACTGGCCGGGTTTAAAGAAATAGACGCGCATATCCGCCCCACGCCGACAAGTGAAAACAAGCTTGCTATTTCCCTTATTGAGAATCTCCAGCGCGAGGATCTCAATGCCATTGATCAGGCTATGGGCTACCGCCGCCTTATGGAAGAATTCCATGTGACTCAGACCGAACTGGGTGCCTACTGCAGCAAATCCAAGTCGGCAGTATCCAACACCCTGCGCCTGCTGGAACTGGAGCCGGAAATACAACGCAGCATCCGCTCCGGAACTATTTTTGAGGGCCATGCCAGGGCGCTGCTTTCCATACCTGACAAAGCCAGGCGTCTGCGCATTTTTCACGAGGCCGTGAGCAAAAAAATGTCTGTGCGGGAAATAGAAGATGCGGCCAGGGGCGAGGCCGGACTCCTGGATAAATCCAGAAAAAGCACCGGACCTGGAAAGAAAAAATCTCCTGAAATGCTTGATTTGGAATCCAGCCTTCAAAAAGTTCTTGGCACACGGGTTGAACTTCGTCCCGGAAATCAGCCCCAGCAGGGCAAGCTGATAATACACTATTTCTCCCTTGAAGACTTGGACAGAATACTTGCCATATTGAGGAAGCGCTGAATGTATAAAAAAATGCTTGTTTTTTCAGCACTTATTTTACTGGTCTTTCCTCCGGTCTTTTCCCAAGACGACTCGCTGATCCAGAATGCTGATCCCAAGCCCCCTCCTGCGAAACAAGGACATGCCATCAAAGCCCCGGTCCCGACCTATCTGTCGATTAACCCGGATTTGAACGAGTATTACCTTTATGCGGACGGAGGTTGGGACGGTCATTGGTATGTGGGCTATAACAGCTGTTGGATAGTCAAACTTCCCCCGGCTGCACCAGGAAATTATTCCAGAACTTTCATGGGAGCGAAGCTGGGCAGGGCAAAAACGACATCAGTGGCCGGAAATGCCTGGGAAAAAGCACCCTTGCCCGGAAAAATCTACATGAGTCTTTCTCAATCCCCATCCTTCTCGTCCGAACAGAACTATTTCCTGACTGAAGCTGCCGACATCCCCTTCGAGCCTTCGCCGAACGATAATGTGCGGGGCACAGGACCTTCTGAATGGTTCTGGGCGGAGGTGCCTCTGTCACAGGTTTCCTCCGAAAAGCCGAATTACCTCGCCATATGGTCTTCATCCGAATATTTCACTTCCAGTTCCAGTTCGCCGATAATAGCGGGAGCCGAAACACAGGCCAGGCAGGAAACCGTCTGGCTGAACCGCTCTGTAAGGGGAGTCCCCCCCAGGGACGCCGAAAACGCTTTGGAGATTCCTGTTTTCTATCTCCAGCCTGCTCTGGCCATAAAAATGATTCCCCCGAATGAATATAAGGTATTGCTGAAAGGATTCATGGCCTCAATCAGCGCCAGCAATGTGGTGACAAGTTTTTCCGCCATCGGACAGGACATCCGCGGGGCATGGATGGAGATTTCGCACGACAAATTCGACTGGCAGAGGATTTCCAGGGTGCTCGCGCGCCCTCCGTATTCCTTCACTTTCGACAGGACGCAATTGCCGTCGGATCTTTACTATCTGAGGGCTGCGGCGGTTGATTCCCTGGAAAATACAGGCTACAGCCGGGAAATAACCGTTCAGCAGCAGGCGGTCCAGCAATGAAAAATTCTCCGGCAGTTGCCGTCGTGGGTGCGGCCGGAATGGTGGGCAGAGAGCTCCTGGACCTTCTGGAGTCCAGGCGTTTTCCCGCAGGCAGTCTCCTGCCATTCGGTTCAGGAAGAAAAGAGGCCGTGATCCGCTTCAGGGGCAGGCCGTTGCGGTGCCCGAAGCCGTCCCTGGGGCAATTGCGCAAGGCCCGGCTTGTCTTCTTCGTAAGCACTGATGATATTTCCGGCAGGCTTGCCCGAAAGCTTGCGGACGAGGGCATATGGTGCATCGATGATTCATCCATGTTTCGGCTGGACCCCGGCGTGCCTCTCGTAATTCCCGAAGTGAACAGCGGCGAATTGTCTCCCCGTAAAAAACTCATAGCAGGGCCCAACTGCACTATCACCGGACTTGCCGTGGCCGCCTGGCCGCTGCACAGGAGATTCGGGGTTAAAAAGATACGGTTGGCCACTTATCAGGCTGTTTCAGGCGCCGGAAGACGCGCTGTGGACCAGCTTGAAAAAGAATTGCGTGCCAGCTCGGCCGGCAAAACCGCTCCGGCAGAAAAGAGTGTTCTGCCAAGACCCATAGCCTTCAACCTTTTCCCACAGGTGGGTTCCTTTGATTCGGACGGAAATTCCGTTGAAGAGGTCAAGGTTGCCCGCGAACTGCGAAAGATATGGAAAGCGCCGGGATTGAAGCTCAGCTGCACTGCCGTACGGGTTCCGGTGTTGAGAGGTCACTCGCTGGCCGCCTGGATTTCAACAGGCCGGCTATGCCCGGTCCCCGAGGCCATACGGCTTATCCGCCATGCTCCCGGAGTAAAGTTTTTCGAAGGCCTAAATTATCCCACTCCGCTTGATTGCGTAAAAACCCTGCCGGTCATGGTGGGCAGAGTGCGCAAATCGCAATCCTCCCCCCGGGAGATTCAGATGTGGATTGTTTCCGATAATCTCTATAAAGGGTCGGCACTGAACTCAATCCAGATAGCGGAATTTATTCTGAAAAACCGGTGGATTTAAAACCAGGCTTGTTTTAAAAAAATTGTTATTTTTCGGCTAATTCATGAGGACAATTTGTCTACACAGGATTTGTCGGACAGACGCGCTAAACTACCCGTCATATTTTGTTGTAATTATGTCCACACCTGCTACCCGACGGGAACATTTTTCCCCACCCACACAAACACTCTTGGCAGGATAATGCATTGACAGGATGTGCTCAGAATGGATCTATTGGCCGGTATTATGGAAACATGTCCGTTGGTCCAGCAGACATAACGGATATGGTCTTTCTTAATCCACTCATAAACACGCCCCCCCGGGCCTGGCCCTGTTGCCCACACAACCGCATCTACCCACGGTATTTTGTCTGCGTCCGCGGAACAACATATCTCCGGAATTTTTCTGGAAAGCGAATCCATAATTTTTCCACCCTGAACCCTACCCGCCACACTTCTTCGGCGGGTCCGCCAACGCCATAATAGTGGCGGATACCCTCTACCCTAACCTGAAAGTTGCAGTTGACTGCAACTTTCACCCCATAGGGGCCGCCCTTTTCC
>JBDRGJ010000398.1:0-3868 GCA_043817835.1 bacterium | reverse complement strand
CGTGTATATTTTTGTCACAACGTTTGGAGCCTGTGCCGAGCGCTTTGTGACCACATATGTATTGCTCTTGCCTATACGCCGGTAGGTAAAACCTCTTATCTGCAGAAGTATCTCCAGGGCCCCCCTCACCTTGACCTTATTCAGGAAAGCCGTGGCCCTCTGGCGGTCCACACCGGTTCCGAGAATGAAATTGATCTTCGATTGCGCGGATATTATTTCCAGAAAAGTGGACAGCGGAGCGTCTTTCAGACGCACCGTAACCTTGGAGTCAAGAGGCTCACCCGTTTTCTTATCTTCGTAAAGCGGCGTGGAACGGGACGTGCCTATCTGTGTGGATTGAATCGGAGTGCCCGGAGGCCCGGCCTTCGGCATGGACTGCCGCCTGTCCGGACCGTCAAATATCGGGCCGCCTTCCGTTGATCCCTGGACTTCATCCTGAAAACCGGCCTCTGCGCCTCTGGAATCCCTGGCGCAGGCAGGAAGAACGCCGAATATGACCTGCTGCACCGCTAACAACACGCTTAACAAAACTCTGAGTCCGTTCATGGCATGCCTCCTTATTCTCTCATTACGGCATTCTGAGCGTGAACCTGCGACCGTTGTGGTCGAATAAAACCGAGGCGGAGTTTACGCGGACTATTTTGGCCCCGTGTACGACTGACCCTCTGCCGCGCATTTCCCCGTTTATTATGGCTTTGCTTCCTCCGGCGCTTTCCACTATACCCTGCAGTTCCAGCCTATCCTCTACGCGCCGCTCTCTGGGGACGACCGGGCGGCGGCGCATATTCCGCAGCCTTTCCAGCCTTTCAGCCTCCTCCCTTATCATGGCAAGTTCTTCGGGAGAAAGGGTCGGGTCCCTGTCGGTCTTCGGCGCAAAAAGGATGCGGGTCGAAGTGGAGAAAGCCACCCGCGCCGCGGCAACGGAAACCGACGTGTTTGACACCGCCGCCGGATCAGAGGCGTTGCGTCCCGCGCGCAAAGGCGTGTTGTCGCCAGGAGAACCCGGCTGGGTCGCCCTGGGACGCGGCCGGGAAACCGCCGGGTCTGCCGCCCGGGCAACAGCCCGTGTGCCTGCCGCATTCTGATAATGATAAGTTGAGGGAGGCGGCAGCGGTTCTTCAGTGTCTTTAAAAAAAGGCCTCTGAGCGGCGGCATGCTCCTGGCCTTCCTGCAGCAGATTCATTTTCTCCGCGTTCATCCTGGTCCACCAATTGTAAAAAAGCAAAGCCGGCACCGCCAGCGCCGCCGCAAGCGCGAACCATCCCAGTGTGGTGTTCAGACTCTTCATTGCCTATTGATTCGCAATCCCGGGCTTTATGAACAGAGTGGAAACCTTAAAAGTGACCTTCAGGTAGCCCGGCCTGGATTCCTCCTTTTTGGCGTTGAACTCCGACACTCTGATGAAATACGGGGCGTTCTCTATTCCGGCCACCCACCGGCCCAGCCTGTCATAAGTGGTGACAGTGCCCACTTCGCGCGAAACAACGATAAATTCTCCTGTCGGCGTCTCTGTCTGCTGGGAGATGGATTCCGGAATTATGTCCTCCTGCTGGGAGGTGTCAATCAGCATTGTTTTAAGCCACTCGCTCTTGTTTTTGATCGGGGGAAGCCTGCGCTGGAAACCGGAAATACGGCTGCGATAATCCTCAAAGACTCCGGAATATCTGGAAGTCATCTCGAGCGCCGTCAATTCATTGCGGTTCCGGATCAGCTTTGACTTTATCGGACCGTACACTCCCAGATAAAGCACGAGGAAACTGCTGAAAATCACCAGGACCGGCAGCTTGAAGGGATTTATTCCTTTGGAGGCATAAAGGGAATAAAGGGCCTGCACTGCTTCCCGCAGGACGCGCTTCACTTTCAGAATTTCGCTGTTCATGGCCTTAGTTTCTGTCGTTTTCCGGTACAATGTGGCCGGTCATATCATCTTGCCGGGGCCTGCTTTTTGCATATCAGGGAAAATAGGATAAACTTGCCCTGCGCTTCGGCAAACGGATTCTGGGCCTGGTTTGAGCCTCCCGTGATAGTGAACTCTATGCTTCCCAGGGGAGGTTTGAATGAAGCCGAGAACTCCGGAGATTCCTTTACAGCCGTTGTGAAAGCGTCCACCTGAGGCACTCCTTTTTCCTCTTCGGACACTGCCAGCTTGCCGGTAAGCGTAAGTTCCTGACCCTCGTTGCGCAGGGCGGAGCTTGTAAACGGATTCGAATATGCGATTCCCATAATCCAGATATTGGGCGGCGTTATGTCAGCCAGTGCGGAAAGCTTCGGCGTCAGGATGTCGGCATTACCTACTATTGCGGACAGGGTGTCGAGTCTTGATTTCATTTTATGGACGATATCTTCTATCGATTCCGCGGTCTGACCCTGGAACTCGGGTATGTCCGGCACCGTGTTTTTCTTCGAACGCAATTGGCCGTCCATTACAAGCAGGCGCGCCGCGGTTATCAGTGAAAGCAGAAGAATGAAGCCGCACAGAAGCATCCCGGCCGACCATAGATAAAAGATCGCATTTTTTTCCTCGGCAACCGCCCTTGATTCTCCCGATATGTCCAGGCTGAGCGGATTGTCCGCCTGAAGCCTTATGGACGCGCCTATGGCCGCCATAGTCGACCAGTCCGCGGCTTCTTTAAGAAAAAGTTCTTTGGCCGGATTCCACGTCTGCACCGGCAGACCGCTTTCTTTTTCCGCCATGGTCTTCCATACTTCAGAAGAATCTCCGCTCACCTCCAGCGCGGCGAAAGGCTGGATGCCCATCTGTTTGCTGACAAATTCTATGGAGCCCTTGAGATCAAGCTTGCGCCGCTCGGTGAGTTGGGCATCATCTCCTATGCGTATCTCGCGGTAAAGCAGCGGAAAACCTTCGCTTGAAAGCAGTATGTGGACGGCAGCCGCGTCGAAATGGACCCGGCCCGTTCCGGAGGGCCTGCCCAGATGCAGCATCAGTCTTTCGACCGAGCCTGCGGACATTTCCACCGCGAGCATTTCCACCCCTGCCTTACGGAATATTTCCCTGAGAAACTCCACCGCTTTGCGGTTGGTGATCCCGAAAAGCACGCCCATCCGCTGTTTTCCGTCCGGCGCCGGTTCTATCGATCGGGCCTGGAAATCATAGGAGACATCATCGAAAGAAATCGGGATATACTTCCTGGATTCCAGCGGCACGGACTGGTTCCAGAACCTGCGGTCTATTTTTGGCATGACAAAATGCCTTACTATGCAAAAACTGGAAGAAAGGGTTACGACAGCTCTGCCGGTTTTAAAGCCTGCCTGGCCCATGGCCTGCTGAAGCGTTTCCGGCCATTTGACCTTCTCGGAAAAAAAGGCGGCGTTCATCGAACCGGCCCTTCCGGTCTGCTCCGGAGACTGCGGCGGGAAGGGGACGTGCAGGATCTGTTCGGTGCGGACGGCACCGTTGGCGTCAAGGGCGGTTTCGCATATGACGGCTCCGTCCAGGCTGAGGCATATGCCCATGCAGCTTTTCAGCCGGTCAGGAGACGATGACATGAATCTGTCAATCACTCCCATTTTTTCCCTCTTTGCCCTGTTTCGTCATATTTCAGCCGTAAGATATAATCCGTTATTAAATAATTTTAAGCCGCTTGCCGCAATTGTGTTACTCCCTGCTGATCATTTTTATCTCCACCATGCTTTGGGGAGTGTCGGAAATCTTGTGCTGGACCCGCATTCTCTCCTTTCTGACGCCATAGCGGCTGCTGAGTATTTCGGCCACTTTGGTGGCCCGGCTCTGCGCTACGGACTGTGGGCTGGATTCTCCCGAATATGCACAGCCCACCAGGGTAAGCTTGGACAGCGGCCAGTAGTTCATGGTGTCAGCCACCTGCCTTATTTTCTTGTCGCCGTCCGT
>JBDRGJ010000397.1:0-4661 GCA_043817835.1 bacterium | reverse complement strand
GAGTACGTGATAAAAGACGGTGATATCTGTTTTTTTAAATTTAATATCTGAAAAGCGTTTAATTGTTGAGTCGTTGAAGGGTTGAGGGGACGAGATTATGATAAGCGCTGGAAAAACAGGAAAAATAAAATCCGATATCCCGGCCACTGCGGCTTCGGCACCCGCCCCTGCCCGACTGATGGCAGGCGGGTGCCGGCTGTCGGGCAGGGACAGGCAACATCCCTGCCTGCATGGCGGACACTCCGGCAGGCAGGCAATATCCGATATCAGTCCTTTCTGCAGGCACTTCGGCGTATGCGGGGGATGCTCTCTGCAGGACCTTGCCTACGAGGACCAGCTTAAACTTAAAGCTGAAAAACTCAACAGTCTTCCAGGGGATTTTTTTAAAAAGCCGGTGGCAGTCCATCCTTCGCCTTCCCTGCGGTTTTACCGCAATAAGATGGAGTTCGGTTTCAGCAGGCAGGTGGAAGGCGTTACGAAATCAGGCGGAAAGGCTTTCGCCAGCCGGCTGGGGCTGAAGTCAAAAAAGCGATGGGACAGAGTGCTGGACCTGGAGGAATGCTACCTTCTTTCGCCGGAAATCCCGGAACTGCTCAAAAGCGTAAGAAAATGGGCCCGAATCCACAGGCATCCGTATTACGACCTCAGAACGCACCACGGCCTTCTCCGCCATCTTGTGGTGAGGGAGGCCAAGAATACCGGTCAGCGGATGATCACGCTGATAACGACCGACGGGCATATCGATGCCGACGGCTTTGTGGCCGCGGTGAGAGAATTTTATCCCGCCACGACCGTTTGCAGAGGCATAAACGCCGGAATCTCCGATGTGGCGGTTTCGCATCATCTCCATATTCTGCACGGTCTGGGTTTTATAACTGAAAAGCTCAATATCACCTCCCGGCTCAGACCCGATCCCCTGGTGCTGTCTTTCAAGATATCACCTTTCTCTTTTTTTCAGACCAACACGCTCGGCGCGGAAAAGCTGTATTCCATGGTCCGGAGCATCGTCGAAAAAGCCAGGCCCGGGGTGCTTTATGATTTATACGGAGGCGCCGGAGGGTTTTCTCTTGCCTGCGCGGATATCGTTCCTAAATGCGTATGCGTGGAAGAGAATGCCGGTTCAGTGGAGGACGGAAAGAACAACGCTTTCGCCAACAACATAACAAATGTGGAGTTCGTGTGCGCTAAAACCGAAGGTTTCCTCTCAACATTCAATCCAAAATCTAACATCCCCGCCACTACGGCTTCGGCGGGCAGGCAATATCTAAAATCTGTCGTTATCCTTGATCCACCCAGGAGCGGTCTTCATCCCAAAGCCCTTAAAAAACTAGCGGAAGCCGGAATCCCTTCGATTATTTATGTTTCATGCAATCCCGTCTCCCTGGCCAGGGATTTAAAAGAGCTGGTCCGAAATTATAGTATCGATTCCGCAGAGGGGCTGGACCTTTTTCCGCACACAGAACACGTAGAGACCATAGCTCATCTCACTTTGCAGCGTCAATAAATGGAACTATTCGCTCCTGAAACCAATGCATGCCTTGATGCCGCGCTCAGGGACCTGAATCCGCGGCAGAAAGAAGCCGTGGAGCACGGCGAAGGACCGCTTCTCATCGTTGCGGGGGCCGGGACCGGCAAGACAAAGACCCTGATATCGAGGATAACCCGGCTGATAGCCTGCTGCGTGCCGGCTTCAAGAATACTTGCCGTGACTTTCACCAATAAGGCGGCCGGGGAAATGCGCAAAAGGGTGGATGCGGTGGTTCCCGGCCACGGCTATAAGGTCTGGATGCACACCTTCCATGCCTTCGGCGCCAGGATGCTGCGTCTGCACGGGTCCCTGATAGGGATAAAACATGATTTCGTCGTGTATGATCAGGACGAACAGAAAAAACTGGTCAAGATGGCCATAAAAGAGCTGGGAGGGGAATCGGAGCAGAACAAGGCCGGACTTTACGTCAGCATAATATCCAGGGCCAAAGACGACCTTCTTGACGCCCAGTCCTACGCAATACATGCCGAGACTTCAGGCGATGCCTCCAGGATCAACGCTTCCCGCATCTATTCCCGCTACCAGCACAAGCTTAACGAGGCCGGAGCGCTGGATTTCGGCGATCTCCTGCTGCGGACGGTGGAACTCCTGCGCGACAGGGATGACATACGGGAGCACTATCAGGAATATTTCCTGCACGTTATGGTGGACGAATACCAGGACACCAATCACGCGCAGTACATGCTCACCAAGACGCTGGCCGCCAAGCACAGGAACCTGTGCGTGGTTGGGGACCCTGATCAATCGATCTACGGCTGGCGCGGCGCGGATATCCGCAATATAATGGAGTTCGAGAAGGATTTCAACGACGTCAAAACCGTGGTTCTGGAGCAGAACTACCGTTCCACGGCGATTATTCTGAACGCGGCCAACAACGTCATAAAACAGAACCGCAACCGCAAGCCAAAAGACCTCTGGACAAAACAGAATCAGGGCGAAAGCATAGTGGTGAAGGAGAATGCCAGCGAATACGACGAAGCCGCGTGGACGGCCCGGGCGGTGCAGGAAATGCTTGACGAGGGGCACAGCCTAAGCGATATGGCGGTTTTTTACCGCACCAACGAGCAGAGCCGCTCGTTCGAGGATTCCTTCCGGAGACATCAGATACCGTACAGGCTGATAGGCACCGTGCGGTTTTATGACAGGAAAGAAATAAAGGACGCCGTGGCTTATGCCCGGCTTCTGGTCAACCCGTCAGATACGGTAAGCATCATGCGCGTTCTGAACGTTCCGGCAAGGGGAATAGGAAAAGCCGGACAGGAAAAAATGACGCGGTACGCGGCGGAGAAAGGGATTTCCATGCAGGACGTGCTGGGCATGGAGCAGGCCGCTGACAGCGCCGGAGGCCAGCGGCACGCAGGGCAGTATGTGCCCGGCCTTACCTCCGCCTGCCGCAGAGGCGTGCGCGAATTCAGCCTTCTTCTGGAAAACCTCAGGCGGCAGATGCTCCAGGACCCGCCGTCACGGATCATAGAAAAAGTGCTGATGCAGACCGGCTACTGGCGCAGCATTGAGGAAGAGGTGGAAAAGGATCCGGAAGCCCCGGCCCGCCTCGGCAATCTTCAGGAGCTTGTCAATGCCGTAAAGGAGTTTGAGGAGCGGTGCGAGAAAGCCGGGACTGTCCCGTCGCTTTCAGCCTATCTTGAAGAGGTCTCTCTTGCCTCGCATACCGATGGTCTGGATGCGGAAGGGTCGGCTGTGACTCTGATGACTGTCCATCTGGCCAAGGGGCTGGAGTTCCCGGTGGTTTTCCTCACAGGGCTGGAAGAAGGGCTGTTCCCGATAGGGGCCTGCAATGCTTCCGAAGACGAGATGGAGGAGGAACGGCGCCTCTGCTATGTGGGAATGACCAGGGCCAGGGAGCGTCTTTTCCTTTCCTACGCGGCCACACGCAGGATTTTCGGCAAGGCCTATACCAATCTGGCCTCGCGGTTCATACTTGAGAGCAGGACGGTCCCGGAAACGGCCGCAAAGCCCGGAGAAGAAGATTTCCATATAATAGCGGAGCCTTACCAGCTTTCCGCCAGCAGGCAGGGCAGGATTTTAAAGGGTCAGAAGGTCCGCCACCCCGTTTTCGGGACCGGAAAGATCATAAGCCAGTCCGGTTCGGGAGAGGCCGCCAAGGTGACCATATTTTTTGACAGGGGCGGCATACAGACATTCATGCTTAGATATGCGCCGCTGGAACTTCTGTAAAGCAGCGTTTAGCGTATAGCGATTAGCGAATAGCGTAAAATAGCGGCAGGTTTATGCGTTGATAGGATGATATGTTGATAAGGAGCGGAGCCGGGAAAATTCGAAGTAATAAACAGAGAATTGAAAAAAATGATAACTGAAAAAGACGTCGAGCACATGGCGGCCCTGGCGCGGCTGGAGCTTTCCCCTGAGGAAAAACAGCTGTATTGCGGACAGCTCGGCGGAATACTGGACTGGATGGAAAAGCTGAACAGCCTGGACATTTCGGGCGTTGAGTCCACATCGCATGTGTCTGACGCGGATAACGTGATGCGCGACGATATCCCGGTGCAATCCGGCATGGCCGGGGCATTGCTTTCAAACGCTCCGGAAAAAGCACATGATTTTGTGAAGGTGAGGAAGGTTATTGAATAGGGTAGAGGGTATGGGGTAGAGGGTAGAGACCCCAACGCAGCCCCGGCAAAGCGCCAGAGGCTGAAAGTACGGTTGAACCGCCCTGACCGGTCCGGGGGTAGAGCTAATTAAGGGATTCAGATCGACACAATGAGAACGGCTTTAGAAACAGCGGAACTGGTAAGAGACGGCAGATTGAAAGCGCTTGAAGCCGTTAAAGAGTCTCTGGCTGTCATAAGACAGAAAGACGGGGAAATCGGCGCTTTTCTGGAGGTTTTCGAAGAAGAGGCGCTTGAACGCGCAGCCCGGATAGACTCCGGAGCCGCTTCCGGGGAAAAGCCGGGAAAACTGGCCGGGGTTCCGGTGGCCATAAAGGACAACATCCTTTATAAAGGCCACAGGATGACCTGCGCTTCAAAAATCCTGGAGGGATATGTCTGTCCCTATTCCGCAACGGTCGTTGAAAAGCTTCTGCAGGAAGACGCGGTCATAGTGGGAAGGACCAATATGGATGAGTTCGCCA
>JBDRGJ010000396.1:0-4255 GCA_043817835.1 bacterium | reverse complement strand
ATTTGGGGCTCATCTTGTATTGGATAAGACTCGTTCTTGACATGCTTGGCTGCCAGGTGCTATCCTTAAATTCTGATCTCAACGCGCCGCGGCCTCACATTCGCAGCAACACAGTCAGGGGGTAATCATGACATACAATATTCTCGCAGTCGATCATAATGCAGAACACCTGGAATCGTTCAAGGCTCTGCTGGAAAAACAGGGATACATGGTCAGGACAGCCACATCGGTAAAAGACGCCATGCACGAGTTGCGGGCCGATCTTCCGCATCTGCTTATTACCGAAATCAGTCTCCATGACAGACCCGGCAGCGATCTCATCATGGAAGTCCGCCGCGACGACAATCTGAAGCCGCTTCCCATCATAGTCCGCGCCGCCAGAGACAACCTGTCTGACCGCGTCTATCTTTTGCAGCTGGGAACCGACGCTTTTATCTCAAAAAATCAGTCGACGGATGAATGCCTGGCTGTCATTGCCGCCGTGCTGCGGCGGCTGGAACTGGACAAGTGCGTGACCCGTCTGGGTTCGGCCCTGGTGGACAGACGCGTGGGCAAACTCTACTTCGACGGGGTCCCGCTTCAGAGCCTTACGCAGGAAGAATTCCGCATAATCGCCCTTTTGGCGGAGAGATCTCCGAACGTGGTGTCGGAACGGGAACTCTCCCACTGCCTGCGCCGCGCGCCGGAAAGCGGCTCGGATCTGGACACCGTCATTGAAAGTCTCCGCGCGAAATTGCCGCCCGATATGGTAAAACCAGCCCGGCGGGAAACCGACTCCGGATACCGTTTCACTCCCGTATAGGACCATTAGTCCGGCACAGGCATTTATTTAGCCTGCCTTCGTAATCCTATGGGCGTAAGTCCATAGATGAAAGTATCCGTCGAAGACGGATGGGCGTGAGCCCGTAGAAATTTACTAAGGAAGGGGCGGTCGCTTGCGACCGCCCTCCTTTTTCTATTTTTGTATAATCCTTCCGATGAAAATAGCTCTCGCGCAGATTAACACTAAAGTAGGGGATATAAAGAACAATGCCCTCAAGGTTCTCAATTGGACATGCAAAGCCCGACGTGCAGGAGCTGACCTCGTGGTGTTTCCGGAAATGACGCTGACCGGCTACCCGCCCCTGGACCTGGTGGAAGAAGCCGATTTCGTGGAATGCAACCTGCGGGCCCTGCGGGAACTGACGGCAAAAATAACCGCTCCCGCCTGCATTGTCGGCTATGTCGACAAAAACCTGTCCGGACGGGGCAAACCGCTGCTCAATTGCGCGGCCCTGCTGACCAAAGGAAAAATGCTGGCCGGCAGGGCGAAAACCCTGCTCCCGACTTATGACGTTTTCGACGAAGCACGATATTTCGAACCGTCGCGCTCCAACGCCATAATCCGCTTCAGGGGAATCAATCTTGGCCTGACCATATGCGAGGATATCTGGAACATAGAGGGAATTCTTTCTTCCAGGCTTTACAGAACCGACCCGGCCGGGAAACTTCTCCGGGATGGAGCGCAATTGATGCTCAATCTTTCCTGCTCCCCCTACCACAGAGGGAAGGTGGGCAGGCGGTTTGAACTTCTGAAAACCCGCGCTGCGGACGCCGGCGTTCCCTTCATCTACTGCAACTGCGTGGGCGCCAATGACGAGCTTATTTTTGACGGCAACAGCCTGGTATCGGACGGCCGGGGGAGAATCATCGCCAGGGCGAAGGCTTTCGAAGAGGACCTGGTAACTGTTGACCTCGATGCCATGTCGCCTGAAATCAAACTGCCCGAAATGTGCGAGGAAGAAGAAGTCACCCGCGCGCTGATCCTGGGCATACGGGATTACGCCCGCAAGTGCGGGTTCAGTACAGCGGCCCTGGGTCTGAGCGGGGGCATCGATTCCGCCGTGGTTGCAGTGCTGGCTGCGCGGGCCCTGGGCCCGAAAAATGTCACAGGGGTATCAATGCCCTCCCCGTACACTTCACAAGCAAGCAAAAAAGACACTGAAACACTCGCTTCCAATCTGGGCATAAATTTCCTGACCCTGCCCATTTCCCGGATTTACAGGTCATATCTTTCCGGACTGCCCTCCCGTTTTAATGCTAAAACGCCTGGCATCATGGAACAGAACATACAGGCCCGCATAAGGGGAAACCTGCTCATGGCGCTCTCCAACAGGTTAGGCCATCTGGTGCTTTCCACGGGCAATAAATCGGAAACAGCCATGGGTTATTGCACGCTTTACGGCGACATGAGCGGCGGCCTTTCCGTGATATCGGATGTGCTCAAAACAACGGTCTACGCCATAGCCCGCAATATAAACGCCAGGGAAGAAATAATCCCCCGCAGGATCATCTCCCGTCCCCCGAGCGCCGAACTCAGGCCCGGGCAAAATGACCAGGATGATTTGCCTCCTTATGAAACGCTGGATCCCATTATACGGTCATACGTTGAAGAAGGGAAAGATTCTAAGGAAATTTCAAATGCAGGATTCTCCAAGACGATGGTCAAAAATATTCTGGATAGGATAGACCGCAACGAGTATAAAAGAAGACAGGCCGCCCCGGGGCTGAAAGTTTCTCCCAAAGCATTCGGCTGCGGCAGAAGAATTCCTCTGGCAAGGGGATATTATAGATAGCAACCCGGGCAGAATAAGCAACACATGCTAAGCAAAAGAAGCTCCGCCCGACAGGATAAATGACCAAAAAAATCCCCGCTATTCTTTTCGCTTTGTTCGTTATTCCTGTGCTGACATTTGCTCTGCCTGCTAAAAAAACCGCCAGGAAAAAGATTCACACGCCTGAACCGAAGTCCAAAAGCGAGATAGTGAAACCGCTGACAGCATCTGATGCAGATTCGAAAAAAAGAAGCTTCTTCGACAAGGTCGTCAGCCGTCTGGTCATCTCTTTTGACAGTGGCCCGATGATACTTCTGCCTGTCATGGATTCGAGCAAAGACCTGGGGCCCAATTACGGGATCATGCCCATCTGGGCGCTCAGGGACAGCAGCGGCAAAGTCATACAATCCGTGATAGCCCCGTCTGTCAATTATAACCGCTACCTCAGGACCACCTACACCTACCGGCACTATGTCTTCCCGGATGATAAAAAACTGCTGGTCGCGCGGGGTTCATATTCCACGGTGGTCCAGCGGGAGGTTTTTCTTCACTACTTCGACCCCGAATTATTGGGATCCCGCTTCCGCGTAAACGCCGAAGTCCGCCATTGGATAAACGGAAAAGCCTCTTTCTACGGCTACGGGCCTGACTCCATGCAAAGGAACCAGGCCAGCTACGCCCTCAACATGACCGGCGAGGAGTTTACGCTGGACATGCCTCTTTTTTCAGATTTCTTTCTGGATTTCACGCATTCATTTTATTCCTACCGGGTGGGCAGGGGACCGGTGGTAACGTTACCCCAGGTAAAAGAAGCTTTTCCGTGCGAATACACAACGGCTTCCGAGACGAAAAATCATTCCATCCATAAGATGGCATTGATTTTCGACGATACCGACCACCCTGTCCTGCCCAGGATAGGAACTTACGCCAGCCTTTCGGCTGCTTTTTCACGCAAAGCGCTCGGCAGCGATTACAATTACCAGACCTATACCGCCCTGCTTAAGCATTATTACAACCATAAAGAAGAGGGAAAATATATCACGGCAGTACATTACCTCATACAGAAGCAAACCGGAAACCGGACTCCGTTTTACGCTCAGCCGGTTTTGGGAGAGGGCACAGGCCTTAGGGCGGTGGGAGACGGAAGATTCGTTGACAGGGGGAAAATGGTGATAAATATCGAGGAAAGAATACGCCTTTCACGTTCCCCCTTGCTGAAGTTCTTCAGCGAACTGGAGCTTTCTCCTTTCCTGGATATGGGAACGGTTTTTGAAAATCCTTCCGCCATGAGATTGGACAAATTTAAATTAGGTCCCGGGGTTTCCTTCAGGATAGTTATACGGCCTCAGGTGGTAGGAACAGCGGATCTCGCTTTCGGAAACGAAGGGACAAACGCCATCATCAAGGTGGGATATCCGTTCTAAAGCATGTGAGGCGTGCGGGGGCAGGGGTGAGGGGATAGGATCTTAAGAAATATTCAAACTGCCTACTTGGGATTATTTTGTTTTAAAATATTTCTTCTATCTTTTTCGATTTTGACGATACTCTCCACAAACTTTCTTTGCCGTTCATTAAGGATACTGTTATCCGCACTGGACTGCGCCCTCTTTGGGAGACAGTCTGAGCCCATTTTTGTGTAGGGCTTGACCGGTCTCATTTTC
>JBDRGJ010000395.1:0-3604 GCA_043817835.1 bacterium | reverse complement strand
AAAAGTCAATTTTGCTCAAAAATCGCCTTTGTAGCCGCAGGCTTCAGCCTGCGTTCTCGTCGGAGAATGGCTTACTGTTTTTCGCAGGCTAAAGCCTGCGGCTACCGTTTGGGACTTTTTACGAATGAATCAATATTAAATAAACCACTAAGCGGATAGACTTTCGGGTTCTGTCATCCCCGTCCGCCTAAGGCGGATAAGCGGGGATCCATTAGAGAAGAAGAAATTACCGGATTCCTGCCAAAAGCATGCAGGAATGGCTATGCCAGTGCCGTATCAAGGGCTATGCCCATCAGACGGCCAACTTTGCGGCCTTTGTGGTTAATCTACAGTGCGGACCCACGGAAAACCCGGAAGAGCCGTAAATTAACCCGATACCATAGGAATTTGCTTTTTTGGCATTGGCAGCATAGGATTGGCCGCAAAAAGCACGCAAAAAAAGATAATAGTTTCACTGCAGAGGCGCGGAGAGATGAATAAAGAATTGCAGGCTGGGAAAGCGGCTGCCCGGATCTTTCTGCGTCCGTTGCGTCTCTGAGGTGGATTAAAAAAATCCGGCCGGAGGGCGTCAGTTTATATGGCTAAAATACTTATTATCGACGACGAACTTACGATACGGGAGCTTTTCAGGTATATCTTTGAGGACGCCGGGTATGAGGTGGAGCTGGCAAAGAACGGCCGGCAGGCGCTGGACATGCTCCAGAACGGCGTTCCGGATTTTATGATTCTGGACGTCTCAATGCCGGAAATGTCCGGCACGGAATTCATACAAGAGCTTAAACTGCTGGCGGAGGGCGACCCCCGCCTCGGCAGCATACCTTTTGTGGTGATGACCGGCGAAAGCATGGGAAGCGCTATAGGCGACATATTCGTTTCCGCGCCCGGTTTTGTCTGTTTTTTTCCAAAGATGATCCCGCCCGAAGAGGTGTGTGAGAAGGTCAGGGAGGTGCTTGCCAGCCGCTAGGCCGCCTGATGAGCATCCGCCTAAGGCGGACAGGTAGCTCTTGATGCGGCACACCCATAGGCATGAAACTTCACCCTCGCATAGCGATGGCGTCCGCCTGAGGCGGACGGGGAATCCTGCAGAATATTTCTGTCCGCTTTATGCCTGATTTTTCAATTTATGATTTTCGCGATCGCTTTCCCGCTATCCGCTCCGGACAGACGCGGGTTTTGCGGCGCCTGGCACTCGCGCAGGACTTCGGCTTCTGTTTTCAGCAAGGTATTCAGCCATGAGCGTTCGGCTTCCGTAAGAATTACCGGGCCGTCCTGGGCGTAATAGCCGTTGAACAGTTCGTAGAATTTTTGCAGTGTCGCGTAATCCCTGAACTCGCTGCCCGGGGCCCGGTCCAGCTTATAGTAGGAGAAACCAGGTTCACGCACCCTGGCGGCCCAGTAGCGGGCTTTAAGCTCCACGCCGGTACGGTTTGCATCCCGAAGCTGCTCAACTGATTTCGCGCAGGCGGCGTTTTTTATGTCGCCCGGGGCGTCGCGGAGATCCTTCGGTAAAGAACCTTGCGTTTCCTCAAGGACGTTTATCTGCATTACCCCCATCTCGAGGCCGGAGCGGAAATTTATCATTTTCACCACCAGTACGGCGCCGGCTTCGGTCCTGTAAACCTGGCCCTTTATCAGGACCTGCGTCCACCGCCTGCCGCGTTCTTTAAGTTTCTCAAGCAGCGAGGCGTCCATAACATTCATTCCCGACAGTTTAAAAAGCGCCATGGAAAGCCGCTGCTGCGCTTTTGTTGCCTCGTCCTGCCCGGCTTGCCCGTGCGCCGTGAAATCGCTTATGGCCAGGTGGCTGAGCCTTTGTGTTTCAGAGGCTTTTACCAGTTCCTCAGCCAGCCTTTCATATTCGCCGGCAAGGCCGGGTCCTGTACTCCATAAAAATGGCAGTGCCGCGACCATAATCGTTATTGCAAATCTCCGATACCTGGAAAAGCCGGTTATCATAATCCCTCCTGATGCCTATACTATAGTGTACAGGGAGATCCTAAAATCGGTCTCAAAACCAGTTCAAATAAAGTTCAAAGAAAAGGGGCGCTCTTAAATATTTAGTTTTTGTGGTTTGGCCGCCATGCTGCATACTTTCCGGAAAACTGCCCCTATTGCCCCGCCCCAATGGGACATTGTGACCTTTATAAAAGGACAAGATACTGTCTCAGGAGACGGTTTTCAACAGCTCAATAACTTCGCCGGAAAATAGGAAGATAGAGACGGCACTTCTGATATGATTACTGTTCCCGGAACTGCGGAACTATCTTATCTCTTCGAATTCGCCTTTGGCCTTGTTCTTGCGGACATTGTGCCAGCTGAAGAAGCGGCCGTTCATGGCTATGTAGACGTCGGGGGGGAGGGTCTGCGCGAAAGAGAGGGCCGAGCCCAGGTTGAACATCCCGTCGGAGCTGCCGAATTTGTAGGGCACCATGGCGCCGGTGAGGATGACTGTCTTGCCTTTAAGGTCCGGCCCAGCAGGCGCGCGGTCTCCGGCATAGTGTCGGTGCCGTGGGTGATGACCAGCTTCTTTTCTTTGGAAACCTGGCATTCGCGGAGTATTTTCCTGCGGTCTGCGCCGGTCATGAACAGGCTGTCTATCATCATCAGGGTCTTTACCTTGACCCTGACGCGCGAGCGGCCGAGGGTCAGCATTTCCTTTAGGTGGGAGTGCTTGAAAAAAAGCTTGCCGTCGACCTCGTTGTATTCTTTGTCGAAAGTCCCGCCCATGACGATAATTTTAATATTCATAAGTGGGTATTAATTGTTTGAGGGTTGGAAGGTTAGATGAAATGTATTAAGGTGAATGTATTAAGGTGACACACAACTTAATTCCCTGACCATCTGACAGCCCTCGTTAATCCTCACAAAATACAGCAGAGCGACAGCCCCTTGTCGGATTGCTCTGCTATTCTATATTCAGCGTTTCAGTTCGGATTATGTCAAGAGGGGATAGGGGACGCAGCGTAGTTAAAGCCTTTGACTGTACCGCGTTATTTTAGGATAATATCACCTATGAGTGACATGGAAATTGAAGCAAAAATAGACAGATCTTCATTCTCAATCTCAACCGGATTCAGCGAGATGGAAGCCGTGGATTATTGGAAAAAACAAAATTTCGCTGAAAGACTGAAAGCCGTTGAATTAATGAGGAAACTTAATTATGGACACTCTTCTGCCTCAAGACTTCAAAGAGTTTTTGAAATTGTTGAACTCAAAAAAAGCTGAATATCTGATAATCGGCGGTTACGCCGTCGGTTTTTACGGGTATCCGCGCGCCACCGCCGATCTGGATATCTGGATCGCGACAGGAAAAGAAAATGCCGTGAAAGTCGCTGAAGTTTTAAAAGAATTTGGTTTTAACCTGCCTGAGGTGACTCCGGAGGTGTTCCAGAAAAAAGACAAGGTTATCAGAATGGGCAATCCTCCGTTACGCATAGAAATCCTCACTTCCATATCAGGAGTTGATTTTGACAAGGCGTATTCGGAACGCGCGATTGAAAGCATAGAAGGATTGACCGTAAATCTCATCAGTCTTGAAAACCTGAAAATCAATAAAAAAGCGAGCGGCAGGCATAAAGACCTTGACGATCTTGAACATCTTTAG
>JBDRGJ010000394.1:0-2684 GCA_043817835.1 bacterium | reverse complement strand
TCGGACGGGTACACGACAAAATAGGCGAGAGGCTGGTAACCAATGCCGAACTTATTTTTGAGAACTGCCGTGTGCCTAAAGAAAACATGATGTGGGAGTGGAATGAGGCTTTTCGTAATGTTCCCAAACTGGCTCGGCAGTCGAATGCTTACGCTGCGGCCAGTGCCTTGGGAGTGGCAAGGGCTGCGTTCGAAAAGGCCCTGGAGTGGGCCAAGACGCGAGTCCAGGGTGGCAAGCTCATCATTGAGCATCCCAATATTGCTATTGAGCTGGGTGATATGTGGCTTCAGATTGAGGCGGCCCGGCTCCTTATATGGAAAGCAGCCTGGGCGGCTGACCATCCGGAGCACTTTGACCCGAAGCTGGCACGGTCACCCAAAATCCTTGCCTCAGAAGTTGCCATGAGGACAGCGCTGAAGGCTATGGAGATTCATGGCGGTTATGGTTCGATGAAGGAAGTAGGGATAGAGAAACTGGTTCGGGATGCCAGTGTTTTCCTGCATTCGGATGGTACCAATGATGTACTGAAGCTGGTAGTGGGAAATTTGCTTAAATCAGAATGAGATGAGGGTCAGGTCACCGAGTCAGCCACCAGTTCAATCAAATCTCTCACCTGGAGTGGGGATTCCAGGCTTCTGGTGGCATCTTCAAGCATCTGCAGGCAATAGGGGCAGGCTACTGCCAGTGTTTCGGCGCTGGTTCTCATCGCTTGCTCCAGACGCAGATGACTTATCCTCTTTCCTGAGGTTTCGTCCATCCATAAATGCCCCCCTCCCGCGCCGCAGCAGAAACTACCGCTACGAACCTGTTCCATCTCTTCTACCTTGAGCTCAGGGATAGCCTGCAGGAGCTTTCTCGGTGTCTCGTAGATATTGTTATACCGTCCAAGGTAGCAGGAATCGTGATAGGTGACCACGCCGGACATGCCTTTAGAAAGATGTATTTTCTCTTCCTGTATCAGGCGCTGGACAAACTCCGTATGATGAAAAACCTCGTATTCTCCACCGAACCGGGGATATTCATTTTTTAAAACGTGAAAACAGTGGGGGCAGTGGGTTACTATCTTTTTCACTCCATAGCGCTTGCAGAAACGGACCGGCAAGACCGTATGCTCCTTCATGACCGCCTCTATCGCCTTCTCATGGGCAAGCAGGTTCTCCCTTGAGACCGCGTAGCTTTTTACCGGGGAGTCGCTGACCACGGCGGCGATATCGCCGGAGCGGACGGTATGCACCTCGTCGCCTCTTTCCCCGATCCCCAGCGGGCCGAACGAGAGGCCCTGGTCGTTATGACGGCCGGAAGCCTTTGCGGCGGCGCCGCCGCAGGCTTGCCCGGGGCGGATGATGCAGTAGATGTATTTTCCTTCTTTGGTCTGCGTTTCCATATATGTCGGGGACACACCTTGCCGCAAGGTGTGCCCCAATGCTGTTATTTTTCCCACTCCTCGGGATAAATGGCGAGATCCACGAAGTTGAAGACGGGCAGGGGCCCCGCGTAGGCGAATTCTATCCTGTCCTTATGCGTTTCGCTCAGTTCGTCCATGATATTGTCGAATTCCTTTCCCCGGCCTTTGTCCACCAGGAAAGCGGCGTTCATGAACATCGCGTCGCCCGCGGTCTTGTTCCGCTTATGATCTACGGCGGTCCTTCTAAGCGCGTCCACGATATGGGCCGTCTCGGCCTCTTTCCTGTGCGCCAGGGCGTCCGCCAGCAGCCTGCCAGCCTCCATTTTGGCCCGGATGTTCTTTCTGCCCCGGTCGCGCAAAATAGCCGCCCGGGTCTGTTTGATCGCTTTATTCCCGTTCACCAGCTCCTTAAAAAGCGCGTCCATGTTCTTCCATACTCCTTTAACGCCCAGTTCCACTTTATGGTCCATCTCGCGCAGCGCGGTCTTGAACTCGCCGTATCTGCCGGCCAGAAGACGCCGTATCTCGTCCACGCTTGACGCGACGGTGCCGAACCTTACCGGCAGCACGCTGTCGAATTCCCCCATCACTTCCTCTATCACCCGCTGGTGGGCCAGCATGTTCTCCCGGTTGGCGGCGAGCCGGGATACAGGGCAGCCGCTGACTACCATGCTGAGGTCGCTGCAGCCGCAGGTGAATACCCCGGCGCCTCCGCCCAGGGCGGGGGCCCGGAAGCTCCGCTCCTGCGGCGTGGCTATCACGCAATAGACATATTTCCCTTCCAGTTCCATATCAGTCCCTCAGCTTTACCAGCACCGGGTTCTTTTCGAAATACGGCTCGGTTATCTCGCAGATCCCGCTCCGGCAGCAATCCGCCAGGAACTTGTAAGCCGACGCCACCTCGTGGAATTCCTTTTCTATGCCCGGCGTGTCGGGAAACTTATCGGGATGGCAGGAAATGGCCGCTTCGCGATAGGCTTTTTTTAATTCGGCCCTGGTTATGGAGCCGCCGGAAAGCCGCAGTGTTTTCCTGGCCTGGTCCACTTCCTCGAATTTCAGCCTTTTCGTCTCGAGCGTGTAAAAACTGTAAAGAGGCAGCGGCCCCACGCATCTGAAATTCAGTTTTTCTTCGAATTTCAGGTTCAGCCGTTCCACCTCTTTTTCAAAATCCGCGCGCCCAGCCTTGTTCAGCAGGAAAGCCGTATTAAGGACCATTGTATCGCCCATAAGTTCGTGTTCTTTAGAGACAAGGCTGGCGCTTTTTAAGCCCTGCAGGATC
>JBDRGJ010000393.1:0-10041 GCA_043817835.1 bacterium | reverse complement strand
CCTGCAACGCTTGGGCATTGAGCTGCCCAGACGCATGAGAATTCCAGACTTGGTGTTAAAATGTAGTGGCGACTTTTGACCTTTTTGGGGACAAAATGTCGGAAAAATAAGCACTTTTTATTTTTAACTGCGGAAGTTGGGGTAGGTGTTTCGGGTGGCGACACCTTCAAACCTGGTGGAAGCCTGGAACCATCGCGGTAACGGAAATGGGCATGGAGCGAGGGACCCGACGGCGTTTCAAGGGCGGCACGGCTTTAAGGCACGGCAATGAAAGTAGGGAAGGTCTCGGAAGCATAAGTGTTCAGCGTATAACCATAATGGGAAAACGTTGGCAGCATCCGAGACTGGCGGATTGGGTCGTAGTAGCGACGACGCAAGGGACAGCATAACCCATGCAGAGCAAAGGACCCATGGAACAGTGTGGTCGTGATAGTGGGGTAAGAGTCAGGGATTGCATCGCCATAAGCGAAGCTAAATACCCCGGGATATCCTCCCGTAATCCAAGAGAATCTCTTGGACGAACACTCGAAAACTCAATGACACGACGAAGGCAAGGTCAAACAGGGATGTCCTGGAAGGGCCTTGCTGAAATAGAAACCCCTGGCACTGTTTTGAAGCCGTACTGGGGAAAACCCACCGTACGGAATTTTAGAGGGGGCAGGTGGAAACCGGGACCTCGTCCGTTGACGCTCCGCGGCGCCACTGCTCTACTCGACAAAGGAGGGTACAGGAAACCGGACCTGCTTTTAGCGGGAACCGGCGCCTGATTCTACCAATGATTTGCCCTGAAAGGCAGTACGTGGTATTTTTTCGTATGCTTAAGACAACAGATTCCTAATTATGAAGCCCCACGGACATTCTCTTACGCTAAAGCTACGAAGGACAAGTGCCCGTGCTTGTACGCCGAAGTGCGTTACTGCACGTAGGCGTGGTCCCCGACAATCTCCGCCGCCTATCCGCCAAAGAACCGGCGGACAGGCGGTGTCGGCGGGTTGTCCGCAGATGTGAGACACAGCAAGGGCAGGATGCGTAAGCGGATACAGATTTTGATGACAAAAATAGGCCGGATTGCCATAATCATTCTCAACAGGACGCTGTGGCTGATGGCGGGAACAGCCACGCTGCTGTTCTTTTCGGAATCCGCCCTTAGGATCGCGGGGCTTGCCTTGCGCGGGAAAGATGCTGCCATCCCTCCGGGGGGGCATGTGATTCTATGCGAAGGCGATTCCTTCACTTTCGGCATAGGTGGCACTGCCTACCCCCGCCAGCTGCAGGACATGCTCAATGAGAAGTGTCCTCAAAAATTCCATATCGTCAATCACGGCATTCCCGGCTCCAATACCGCGCAGATTTACAGGCGCCTGGCCGCGGATATTCCGCGAATCCTCCCTGGCACGATTATTCTCATAGCTCCGTATCCGACATGGAACCTGGCGGGGTATGATTTGTCCGGGGTTTCCTGGTGGACCCTATTCGATAAATGGCTGCTGAACCTGAAGACATATAAACTGGCCAAATTGCTTTTGAGAGGATTCCGTCGCGCCGGTTTTCTCGATGATGATAAACTCCCGAAAGATCTGTCGGAAGACACTTGCCACCGGCGAATGCTCTCCGACACTGCCGGGAGGGCCCGGGCCCTGTTCGGGAGCGGGGAAATCGACCGGGCGCTCGACGCTGTCCTTGAGACGCTGGAATTGTCCTATCTTCTCGACAATCATGAAACAATCAGAACCTGCCGTTCCGAACAGTTTCCCGCACTGCGGGAAATCCTGATCGCGGGTCTGGCCCGGCATCCCGGTTCCGAAAAAATTCTCTTTTGCCTTGGCGAATATCATTTCCGGAAGGCCGAAATCCCCGAGTCTGCCGGATATTTTGAGCAGGCGATAAAAAGATATCCTGGTTCCGCGCGTTCTTACGCCGGTCTGGCCATGTGTCGCATGAGACAATACGATGCTGCGGGCGCATACGGCCTGCTCGCCAGGGCATTGGCTATCCAGCCGACCGACTTCAAAGTCCGCATGGCGGCGGCAAGGTATTACATTAACCGGATGGATTATGCCAGGGCAGCGGAAGAACTGGACAAAATATCGGCAGATAAAAAACGCATGTTCGACAGCCATATCCGGGAGTTGTATTTCCACTCACGCCACTGGGAAAAACTCAGGGAATTTGCCGATAACAGCCCCGAGGACAATCAAGGGCTCAGACTCATTGACTATAAAATTTTGTCAGAATACTGGCGCCGGAAGGGCGACGAAGCCCGCAGCCTTGAGATTCTGAAGAAAGGACTGCTCCGTTACCCGAATTCATGGATGGCCCACGGGTTGCTCGGAAGCCCCAATTTCGACACCGAAGAGATGATGAATATTATTCTGGAGCACGGAAAAGACATTCCTGCGGTCCGCTACGGCGACTTCTACCAGACAGTGTTAAGATTGCGGCAGAAATCACGAAAACCCGGGCAAGACATATACAGAGTCATGTCCGAGAATTTTGAGAAAGATTTGTGGAAAATATGCGGACTGGCCCGGACATACGGGGCGAGGCTGATTCTGGCTTCCTATCCTCAACAGACATTTGAGGAGGTCGAAAAAGTGGCTCGCGAATACGGAGTCCGATACATCAACCTGGAGGACCTCTTTGCAGGGAGATTCGACTCCAAAAAGGAGTACCTTTCCGCGGACTACTGCCATTGCAATTCGAAAGGGTACGGGTTTATGGCCGAAATCTTTGCAAGGGAGATACTTGAATCGCAGTTTCACGGCACGTGTCCCCTGGAAAGGGCCGGCTAATATCAGTAATGCATGCGCACGCCGAGGCCGATGTAAAGGGGTTCGCCAAGCGCGCCGAAACTCCCGAACTGCCATGCAGGATAGATTCTGTCCAGAAGGTTTTCTCCGGTCAGATACACATCCCAGTTTTTGTCGATTCGCCGTACGGCTGAAATGTCCAGAACAAAATGCGCGTCCAGAAGCTGCGTATTCGTGTCATTGCCGAACCGTTTGCTCAGATAGCGTCCCCTCAGGCGCGCATTCACGATGGCAGGGTCGTCATAACCCACGGTAAATCCGAGGTAATGCCGCGGGATAGCTATCATAAGGTTCCCCACAAGATTTGGTTTGGCGGGGAAGTTTATTATTGTAGAGTCTGTGTAGGTGTAAGACGGCGATACGGACAGCTTCTGCGTCAGGTTCAATGGCGTCTCTATCATAAATCCACGGCTGCGCACCCCGCTGATATTTTGCAGTTTCTGCGTGTTAGGGTTCGTGGTAGGGTTCATTGAAACAAAGATAATCGCGTCCGAGATTTCGTTCCAGAACGCAGTGGCATGCATGTGGAACGGCGGCAACGCGATGTCCCACCCCAAGTCCCCGCCGATTCTGAGAATTTCAGGCCCGAGTTCGGGATTGGCCAGGGCAATGTTATCGGGCGGCCGATTTCCGCCATAAAGCTGCTGCAATGTAGGCGCAACGAACGCGCGGTAGACAGAACTGCGCACCGCCAGAATGTCGCTGACCTGATACCGCAAACCCAGCCTGGGGCTAAAGAAGGAAAAGCTTTTGGAGGGCAGTGAAGCACTGACGTCCTTTTCATCCTGAAACGCATCATGGTTTTTCCAGAAGTCCACCCGGGCACTCGGACTTACAAGCAAACCGGGCAGCGGATTCATGCTCCATTCGCCGAAGAAACCGACCGTAGTCTGCCGGCCTCCCGAACTGATGGAGGCAGCGTATACGCCGTTGGTGTCATAGTCGTCTTCGTTGTTTCGGGCGGCTATGTGGCGGATGTCCACCCCGGCGGTGACAGAAGACTGAAACAACTCCATGGGACCGAACCATTGAAAACTGCCTCCGGAATCCAATGTGGGCATATAAAGATGCTGCGTGAAAAAACTGGCCGTACGGGTGGCGTTCGTTTTGGCGGTGGTTGAGTCCAATCCATTCTTGCCAAGGAAGGCTTTTCCTGTGATGGTTCCTTTCCCGTCTAATGGATGCTGAAATCCCCCGGCCATCTCCATATCATCGCGTAAGGTAAAAAATTTGTCCAGCCCGTGGTTCCTGGTATCGTGGAACAGATTGCCGCTCCACCACCACATAGTTTCATCGGTCCCATCCCCCAGAGAAGCCAATTTGAGCCGAAGATTGTAGTATCTGGACCAGGCATTTGAATCAATCGGTCCACGTATGCTCAGCGGAACCCATTTATAGCCCCGCGTTTCGTAATAGCTGTAATCAATACTTACACCAAATTTGTCTTTAAAAGTGTTGCTGATATAGGCATTGTACTTCTGCGCATGCTGGGAACCGTAGGAGAGGTCTAGCTCCGCCGCACGCTCCTTCGGATTCCGCGTGATTATGTTGATTACCCCTCCCATGGCGCCTGATCCATAAAGGCTGGATCCTGCCCCGCGCATCACCTCGATGCGTTCGATGGCATTAATGGGCACCTTGCTCCAGTTGACCCAGCCGGCCCAACCGTTTGTCAGCGGCACGCCGTCCTGCATGATCAGAGCCCGGCTGCCTCCGCCGGCGGCTCCGATTCTTCCGACGCCAAGCAGCGAAACACTTTGCCGCCCCGGATTGATCATATTGCTGCTGCCTACCATCATATTGACTCCGGGCACGGTCCGGATGACATCGTCAATGGCATGTGCCGGCGTCATCTTCACGTCGGCGGAAGAAATAACGGTGATGCTGGCGGCTATGTTGCTGACCGGCTGTCTGGTTCGCGTGGCCGTTATGACCAGCGGCTCCAGATTTTCCATGGCGCCTGAAACCGCAGGCAGAAATAACGACGCGGTGACGCAAAATAGATACTTGTTAAGGCTCATTTATTTGCTCTCCTTTGACTGAAATTTACACATACTTGTTTCGCATTGCGCCAGATTATTAATTTCTGCATCCATACCGCAAATCATGTTCAGCGAATGACCGGAATGACGAATTGATGTTTCGCGGTCCAAATCCGCAAAGAATGATATACTATTTTCAATCTTTGCCGCCAACTGCAGCGCGCGGTTCCATGAAAAAAAACCGGATTGCCGTCATTCTGACAGCCGTAACAGCTGTTCTGGGCTGCATTATAGCAGTGATGACGTATTATTTCTACGATGCGCCCTCCTATGCCGGACCCATAATCGACAACCACGCTCACGTGTTTCCGGGAAAAGGCGGACAACGGGCCTATATGGACAAATTGATTTCCGCAATGGATCGCGCAGGAGTGGCCAAGATTGTTCTGGGGTTGAATGCAAAACACGGAAGTTTCGGTTCGGCTTTCGATTCCATTCATGATGCATGGGTCAGAGAGGCCTCTGGGCGGTATCCTGAAAGGATTTATCCCGCGCTCGGCGGCTTTGATCCCCGGCTGGAAAGCTCGGTGGAGTATGTCAAGGGTCAGCTTGAGACGGGTTTTTGGAAGGCTATCGGAGAACTGGACCTGAGAAACATCGCCAAACATCAGCAGATCCCCGCGGACTCTCCCGTTATGATGAAAATCTACAGTCTGGCGGCCAGGCATCATGTGCCGGTATCAATCCACTATAATTATGATTATGGCACGGACTTTCAGTCGGGGGTGCAGGAGTTTGAAAGGGCCGTGGCCGGCAATCCGGATACCATTTTCATCACGGCCCACCAGATCAACGCCAGGCTCATGGAGAAGCATCCCAATCTCTGGGGGGAATATGAATACCGGCCCTGGAATCCGCCGCTGAGGGAATCTGTCGGCAAGAACAATTCCCTGTTAAACCGGATAGTTGTCGGAACAGATATCCAGGAACCGGATCTTGTGTGTCTTCAGCGTAAAAGGCCCGGAGAAAAAAGAGTTCCGATTCCCTATGAAGAACTGATAAGGCGCACGAGAAAAGAACTCGGAAAACTGCCCCCCGAACTGGCGGAGAAAGCGGCTTATAAAAATCTTCAAGATCTTATCAAAGGAAACCAGGGAAGCGGACGGTGAAAATGCTAAAATCCGTGAAATCAATTCAATCCGGTCGAAAAGCGGTCAATTTAAAAAAACACGAAATCGGAGGTTGAAAAATATGAACAGGTTGAAAATTCAGTTAATGCGGGCGCTGGCCGTTTCGGTTCTGCTCACGGCCGCAAAAGGCCTGACACCGCAGATCGCGTCAGCCCAGCAGCCCGCACAAAACACCCATAAAATTGCCATTGTTGTGCTGAGGGAGCCCGTGGACAGCGGATTCCCCATCGCGCAGAAAGCATTGTCTTACGCGCTGCAATTGAAGAAAGCCGGAGTTGATGTGTCGCTGATATTTGACGGCCGGGGAGTTCAGTTTATGGCTGTCTTTTTGCCTCTTGCAGGTGAAACCGGGGATGCAAAACTTAAATCCGAATCGGTAAAACTGGCTTTTTCTTCGTTTTCACCGGAGATGAAAGCTAATTTGGCCAACAGTTACAAGGCGGTGAAAGATGCCGGCATACCGGTCCACGTTTCCCCGGGTTCGGCAAAGTTCCTGGGATGGAAAAAAGAACTATTGTCGCACAAGGTTATGATGGCCAAAAGCAATGCCGCGGAAGAGCTGGATATCGCGGCGTATGTCCTTGACGGTTTTCAGGTGTGGATATTTTAATCCGTGTCGAATCTGTGCGGAGCCTGGGCTCTCTCAGGCGGCCCGATTGAAAAACACCTGACCGAGTCCGACAAAAATGCCATGCTGGCCCAGGAGCCGGACGGCCCGCAGGGCGTGTGTCAATTCTCCGGAGGCTCTCTTTGGATGGCTGCCGGTGCGGGGAATATGGCGCACGACGGCAGAGCCTGCATGGCTGTTGAAGGCTATATCGCCTTTGAAGAAAACGGCCCGCAGAATCTGGAAGAGCTTTTCAAATGGCAGAAATCGCGGCCGTCATTTGAAGTCTTTCCGAACGGCCATTACGCGCTGGTCCACGCCGACACTGCCAAAAACGTTCTGGTGCTGCTGCGGGACATCTCCGGGGGGGAACAGCTTTTTTATGTCCGGTCCGGGGACCTCCTGCTCTTTTCTGTTTCCGCCAGACCCCTCCTGGCCCACAGCCTGGTTCCCAGGACGATTGACCCCGAGACCGCGACCGAATTCCTGCTCAACGGCGCCATATTATTCGGATCACGCACGCTGTTTTCGGGCATCGAGCAGGTCCTTCCCGGCCATCTCCTGGAGGCGTCGCGGGACGGCATAAAGCAGTGCAGACACTGGAAACAGATGCTTGAGCCTCCGGAAGAAAATCCCATAGATACTCCCCATAAGCTCAGACAAGCCCTTATTAAAGCCACGAAGCTGGCGATAGGAAAAGACAGACAGGCGGCTGTTGGACTTTCGGGGGGAGTTGATTCTTCGGTCATTGCCGCCTGCGCTGTGGAACTGCTCGGTCCTAAAAACGTCCATGCCTTTACTTACGAGTTCCAGGATACTTCCCATCCCTCTGAGGCGCCTTATGCCATGCAATTCTGCCGGCATCTGGGAATCCGGCATCATACCGTAAAGATAACCCGGCAGGACTATCTGGACGCTGTTCCGGAGACCTTATGGCGTATGGAAAACCCCCGGTCAGTACCGCATGCCACCCGGGTCCAGATCTTTGCGAAAAAGGTCGTAGAAAAAGGTTTCGCAAGAGTCCTTGCCGGCTACGCCATGGAATATGTTCTTGGCCTTTCGTATAGCGGGTATTGTGACAGCGCCGCACGGATACTGCCCGGTGTTCCGCGTCCCGACTGGACGCTGCGATTCTGGAAGCTTGCCGTTTCGCCTCCAAAGCACTGGCATATTCTGGCGCGCTTCCTTGCAGGCAAAATCCATCCGGGCCTGATACCTCCCCCGCCGGACCTGTATTACTTTATTTTGTGCGCCCTGCAGCACAATGAAATCATGAGGGATGTTTCGGTTTTTTATCCGCCGGGGTTGAGGGAGATGGTGCGCGGAACAATCATGTCTCCGCACGTGAGCGGGGCCATCAGGGAAATCCGGGATTTGCCTCTCTCCGTACAACTGCAATATCTCAACGGCCATAGAATGCTCATGGTGCAACTGCGCACAATACCACTGGCCCGGACGACCGGAGCTTCGCATATCTCACCGGCGGCCCTGCTGTCACCCGCCTGCTTTTCCATGCACGTGTGGAGGCATCCGCGCCCGGGCAGGATATTGCTGCGGGAGGCGATGAAAGACTGTGTTCCCGAAGCCATATTTCATCGTCCGCAGGATTTGACCCTGGCGGTTATTTCGAAGCTGTGGATGTCTGAAATCGCGCGGGGGCTGGAGTGTGTCGCGGCGCAATCACGGGATTATCTGAAAGCGCGCTATTTCAAAGAATTCGATTCCGTGCGCAAATGCTTTGATGAGAATTCGGCGGTAATGGGCATCCCGTATGAGCCCTTCGGAATCAGGAACATGAATTTGCTGGCCTTATGGCACAGGGCCCACATAGAACTGCCGCTGAGGACAACTCCGCCGGACTGGGACGCTTTGAAAGCGGCCGGTGATAGACGGTCTGCTTGCGCCGAGGGCCAGCCTTCGGCAGGCAAGTTAAGGTAAACAAAAAAAACATATGAAAAAATTAAAAAAACATCGGCCGCATACCGGCGGATTGTGGGTGCTGCTTGTGTGCATTTATTCAGTTGCCTTGCCGCATTCCCCGGCATACGGCAGGCCTGTAAAAGTCAATGTGGGCGTACGCGGCTATCTGCCTGAAATTGCCTTCCATATAGGCAAAGAAAAAGGGCATTTCAGGAAGGAAGGCCTGGATGTCCGTCTGGTTCCGGTAAGAGGCGGGGTGGGTCCCGTTATCAATACTCTTGCCAACGGCACGGTTGATGTCTTCCCGGTATCGTTCAGCACAAATCTTGTCGGCCTTATGCGCGAATCGGGAATAAAGATAGTGGCGGGTTACGCGCAGCACGTCAAAGGAATGCCGTCCTCGTCAGCGTGTCTGGTGAGGAAAGACCTGTCTGGGAAGATTAAGACATTCGCCGACCTTAGAGGCAGGATTATTGCGATCCCCGCGGCGGGAACACCGAACCACATAAGTTTATTGCAGAAACTGGCCAAGGCGGGATTGACCGAAAACGATTTCACCAGCAAATCCGTCGAGCATAATATGCTGCCCGCCATGCTTGCAAAGAAGGAAATAGATATAAGTGTTGTCGTTGAGCCTTTAATGAGTCAAATCATCAATATAGGCCTGGCGGAAGTGTTTGCGGGGACGGATATCGCCGATGAGACAATGCCGGTCAGCGTACTCTGCTATTCCAGGCGTTTCATGAAAAATGAGCAGGCAGCCGGGCGTTTCATGGTGGCAGTCCTGCGCAGTGTCAGGGAGTTTTACAGGGCAGCCCCGGAACAGATCAATGACATCGCGATAAAAATATGGGGCATGCCCATTGACGCGAAAATTCTTTCCAGGCTGAATATAGCGTCCGACGGAAAAATCGACACGCAATCGCTGATGGCGGCACAGGAATACGCGCTGAGAAAGGGATGGGTAAAAGCAAAAGTGAATGAAAAGGATTTTATCGATTCGTCCTATGTCCGGTATGCCAACGAGGTACTGAGTGATGAAGACAAAGGCCGGAAAAATACCCGCACCCCCTGAGCATGCGGACCGGACCGACATCGTGCTTGTCGCTGAAATCGACGACCTTCCTGACGAGCCTCCGGGGCCGGGGGATGTTCTCAATGAATATTTCAGCGAACCGCTCCGGCTGATCCGCCCGGACCCTCCGGTGCGCCCGCCCCATCCGCACATGCTGGGACCTGTCCGCCTGTCCGCCTGGCTCAGGCGCGCCGGCTTTTCAGCCGGAGTCTTTGACAACATTTTCTCGATACCGGCCGGCCGGGAAGGGTTCTTCTCCGCTTTGGAGCGAAAGCCGTTGGCGGTCGGCATTTCCACCACATTCCTGATGTTTCCTGAGTCCGTTTCCAGGATAGCCCGGTATGTGCGCGAGCGCTGCCCGCAGGCTTTGCTTATCCTGGGCGGACGCACAGCCGAGAATTGCGCCGAAGTCCGCGCCCTGGGAGATGTCACGGTCATCGGTCCCGGTGAAAATACG
>JBDRGJ010000392.1:0-6358 GCA_043817835.1 bacterium | reverse complement strand
GTAGCCTTGTGCGTAGGCGGATTGTTTTGCCTTTTTACGCACCGGAGGAAAGCAGTTCCACATGAAAAAACTTTTTGTTTTCCTGCCTATCTTGTGCATCCCCTTTCTTGTTCCCTCCTGCGCAGTCGCTGCCTGGAACATAATCGATATCGGCTCCGGCACGTCACAGATGAACGGAATAGCGGTCGGCGAAGGTAAAAACGACGCCGTTAACCGCATTTACGCGGCCAATGCCGATTCCCTGGTCTACGAATTAACTTACGACAGCGGATGGACTAAAGCCGATCTCGGAACTGTCAACTGCGGCGGTGTTCAATGCAGCGCAGTAGCAGTGGGCGCGGGCCGTGGAGACGCCGCAAACCGCTTCTACGCCTCAGGCAGTGACGGTTCCCTCTACGAACTGAGTTATTCCGTGTCATGGACATCGGATACTGTGGCGGCTATCGGCGGAGACCCTTTCGGAGTGGCAATTGGCTACGGTCGCAACGACGGCAAAAACCGGATCTATTCCGCTTTTTCAGGCGCCGTTCACGAGTTCACTTACAACAGTGGCTGGAGCGTAAGCGACCTCAGTCCCTGGGGAAATGATTTTATCGGATTGGGGGTGGGAAATGGACACAATGATGGAACCGAACGGGTCTATACCGGAAGTTCGGACGGCAGTGTGCGCGAATGGACTTACGATATGGCATGGACAAGCGCGCCGGTGGGCGCCGTCGCAGGCGCAGTAAACGGCCTGGCGGTCGGAAACGGCAGGAACGATGGGGTGTCCCGCATATATGCCGCTGTCCAAAACGGCCATATATACGAATTTTCAAACGAGGGCGGCGGGTGGTCTGTGGTTGATATAGGTTCAGGCACCTCTCCGATGAACGGAGTGGCGGTTGGCGCCGGCAAAAACGACGGGATAAACCGTGTTTATGCCTCCTGTGGTGACTGGCATGTCTATGAATTCACAGAAAGCCTTGCTGCTACCCCCCGGCCGGCGCCGGCATCCAACCTGATGGTTGCAGCCGCCGGTGGCAGGAAATTGCGCCTGGACTGGACATTATCTTCCTCAGCCACCGTGGTCCGTTACAGCATCTATTACGACAATGCCTTGGGGACAGTGGATTATTCCACCCTGCTCTCAAGCGTTCCGTCTTCCGCCGATTTCTTCCTCACCCCGCCGCTGACCGAGGGCCTCGCGTATAAAATCGGCTTGAGGGCGGAAAACGAAAACGGGCTGGAAGAAAAAAACACAAACGTAGCAGCCTCTGCCGTCGTCTCCCCGACAGAGCCGGCGCTGGTTTCGCTTTTAGCCGAATCCACCAGCCAGATTACCGCAGGCTGGACCGACACCTCCTACACTGAGGACTGGTTTATCGTTTACTACGGCAATACCCCGGGCGGCGGCATCTCCGGTCCCTCCGTTGCAACCACCAATAAAACCGGGACGGGCGGTTTCTATCAGCGTACGCTGACAGGATTGAATCCAAATAGACGCTATTATGTCTATATCCATTCCTACATAAACCCGCAGACAGACGTCCTCTCCCTTCCCTCGAATGAAATGAATGTCGTCACGCTGGCTGCCCGCCCGGACAACCTTTCGGTATCGGCAATCCATGTCTCCAGCGTGGCGCTCACATGGGACGCCAACGGCAATCCTTCCGGAACGCTCTATGAGATAGTTTCATCCACAGATGAATTCCTGACCGCTTTTTCTACGGCCACGGCCGCCGGAACCGGCGGGGCTGCTGAAAGCGCCGTACCTTCGGGTCTTGTGACCGGAGCTACCCATTATTTCAAAGTACGGGCCAAAAACTTTGACAATGCCGCCACGCTGTTCACCTCTACGGTGAGCGCCTTCCTGCCGAAGGTCCCGCTGCCTCCGTCCGGGCTGACCGCGATAGTGCAGGAAGGTTCGGATATCATCCTTCAATGGCAGCCGTCCCCGTCCGGTGACGTGCTGGGCTATGAGATTTACTGGAACGGCGGCACCGGTGATATAAACTACCAGGTCAGAATGACGTCGGCGGCGGCGGGCGTTTCATCCTTTACCGTAAGCCATGCTGTCGCCGGACAAACCTATTGTTTCGGAATACGCGCCAGGGGCGACAACGGCATGGAAGAAAAAAACACCGCTGCAGCGGCCTCTGTTTTCGTCCCGGCCGCATCCGGCTCTTCCGCGGGCGCCGTTATCAGGAACCCGGGTTCGGGCCGCAGCATCGGAGGCGATCATGTCACAGTTGAGGCTGAAGTTTTCCGTGGAAGTTCCGGTCAGGTCCGGTCAATCGAATTTCAGTACCGCTCACTGTCTCCTCCTTCAGGCTGGATCGCGATACCTGCAGCCGGCGGAACCGTTCATCCCAACCCCGACGACTCTCCTCCGTATTTCATTCACTGGAACGTGACAGGCCTGGCCTCCGGAAATTATGAACTGCGGGCGTTGGTTTTAGATACTTCCGGCAACACGGACCCCGCTCCACCTGCAATTACCATCATGGTGGATAACACTGCTCCGGACATCGAAGAAAAACTGACAGGCGGCGCGCTGATCAGGCGGGAGACCATATACAGCACTTTGCCCGGCACGGTGAAGCTGGGCAACCCGCAGACGGAAAGCGTCACGAAGATAGACTTGCCCGCCGGCGCGGTCACCGGCTTTTCCGCCGTCATCAGAATTGAGGTCAATCCGGCCGGCCCGGCAACGCCTTCACCGCCGGCGCCGCCTTCATCGACTCTCCAGATATTCAAAATCGACCTGGAAAACGGCCAGACACTGCTGTCAAACGGCCGGGCCGCGACCATCACCATTGACTATCCGGACGCCGACGGGGACGGCATCATAGATGGCACCGCCGCCGTCGGCAGGGAACGGCTCGGCATCCACCGCTTTGACGCCCTGTCCGGCCGCTGGGAAAAACTCCCCGGTTCGCTGGACCCGTCCGCTAAAACCATCAGCGCGCAGACCGGCCGCTTCAGCGTGTTCGCCCTTTTTGCCCCGGCCGCGTCCTCTCTGTCAGACATCCTGGTGTATCCGGTCCCCTGGGTTCCCAATGACGGGCAAAACGACAATGGAAAACCTTTCAACGCAGGTGACCCTGACAGCGGCATCATCTTCGACAACCTGACCTCGAACGTCAGGATACGGGTCTTTACCGTCAGCGGGGAGCTTGTATGGGAGAAGGAAAGCTCCGATTCCACGGGCAGAATCCAGTGGGACGGCAGGAACCGGTCCGGCCGGGCCGTCGCCTCCGGCGGCTACTTCGCGGTAATCTCTGACACTGCTGCTGGAAGCAAGGTAACGCGGAAAATAGCCGTAATCCGATGAAACAATTTATTTCTTTTGTTGTTCGTTGCTTTCCGTTGCTTGCTTCGCTTGTATTGCTTCCTTTGCTTTCTTATGCCGGAGGCACGGAAGGGGCTGTGCCTTTTAATTTTCTGTTTATGGATGCCGGCGCCCGCCCCGCTGCGCTGGGCGGGGCATATGCCGCTGCCGCCAATGACGCGAACGCATTGTCATACAATCCGGCGGGCCTGGCGGCGTTTGAGCCGGGACATATTATCTACTACCGGCAGGCGGACAAAGCAGAATGCCTGATTCCGGTCAAGCCCGACAGGCAGAATCATGCGGTTTTCCAGCACACAGGACATTTCCAGGGCGTGACCCGCGAATACGGCGCCCTTTCCCTGAAAAACGGGTTCGGGTTCATGCTGAACACCGTAAGCTTCGGTGATATCCGGCGCACCACGCTTTCTAATCCGCGTGGAACGGGGCTCGGGGCTTTCGGCATCAGGGACTGGGAGGTCTCTCTTGGCTATGGGAGAAGCTATCTGGAGGGACTCATCGGTCTGGGCGCGGCCGTAAAATACCTGTACGAAAAAATAGACACGGAGTCAGCTCACGCCGCTGCGGCGGATTTCGGCGCGATGTTCTATCTGGACAATTTCGGCCTGCCTCTTGTCCTTGGCGTTTCAGCGCAGAATTTCGGCACGAAGGTCAGATTCAAGAACACGGGAGAAGAACTGCCGACAAACGTCAGAACAGGGCTGGCTTATTACTTCTCAGGCATCGGTCTTTTTGTGGCGGACGTCAACCTGCCCGGACATGGGAACCCGACGGTCCACTTCGGCGGAGAATACACGCCGCTTGAACGGCTGGCACTCAGACTTGGCTATAACGGAAGAAACGACGCCGGCGGCGTCACGGCAGGAATCGGAATAAAAATCAGCCGATTTTCCGCGGACTACGCCTTTGTTCCCTATGGAGATCTCGGCAGTTCTCACCAGTTGAGCGTCTCCTGCCGCTGGTAGGGGAAACCACGGAGGACATATTGACTGCGCCCCATAAATGGGGCAGCTACATGGCCTCAAATGTAAAGGGGTGCCCGGAGGATACGCAACGGACGCATATCTTAAAATTGTAAAATTTGCGATAGCAAATTTTACGCTCCTGCCGAAGATGAGAGAGAAATTTTATGAAATTTATTAGCAGGATTTTCCGTCTTGAGGAAAATCACAGTTCCGTCAGCACGGAACTGGGCGCGGGACTGACCACTTTCCTGACCATGTCATATATAATCTTCGTCCAGCCGCAGGTGCTGGGCGCGGCAGGCATGGACAAGGGCGCTGTATTCACGGCGACCTGCCTTGCCTCCGCCCTGGCATGCTTCATAATGGGGCTGGCCGCGAACTATCCGATAGCGCAGGCCCCCCTTATGGGCGAAAATTTTTTCTTCGCTTACACCGTGGTTCTGGGAATGGGCCTGCCATGGCAGAAGGCGCTGGGGCTGGTATTTCTTTCGGGCCTGCTTTTCCTGCTCCTGACTCTCACAAAAATACGCGAAACCCTGGTCAATTCGGTCCCGGATTCGCTCAAGTATGCCATAGCCTCAGGCATAGGTCTTTTTATAACGTTGATAGGCATGAAAGAGGCCGGGATAGTGGCAGCCGATCCCTCGACCCTTGTGAAACTGGGTCCCGTCACCTCGCCGCCAGTTCTGCTGGCTCTTGCGGGCTTCGCGCTGACCGCCGTTCTATCGGCCAGAAAAGTTAACGGGGCCATACTCATCGGACTGCTGTCCTGCGCCCTTGCAGGACAGGCTTTGGGCGTAACGCGTTTTACGGGGGTTTTCAGCGCGCCGCCTTCCCTGGCCCCGACTTTTATGCAGCTGGACCTGTCCGGGCTTTTGACCTGGGATTCTGTTTCAGTCGTGCTGATATTCCTTTTTATGACGGTTTTCGACACCCTTGGAACGCTTGTGGGCGTTGGCGTAAGGGCCGGGCTCATGAAAGACGGAAAACTCCCCCGCGCCTCGCGTGCAATGGTGTCTGACGCCGTTGCCACCACGGCCGGAGCCCTGCTCGGGACATCCACCGTCTCCAGCTACATAGAAAGCGCCACCGGAGTGGCACAGGGCGGCAGGACCGGACTGACCGCCGTGGCCGTCGGCTTTCTTTTCCTCCTCAGTCTTTTCTTCTCGCCGCTGGTAGAAGGCGTCAGCGGAGCTGTAATGCTTTCCGAAGGAACCGTTATCCACCCGGTCACAGCCCCGGCCCTTATGCTGGTAGGCGTCTTCATGATGGATTCGCTAAGGCGCATAAACTGGGATGATTTTACCGAGCTCCTGCCTGCTTTTCTTGTCCTGACCATAATCCCGTTCACCTTCAACATAGCCGACGGCATAGCCGCCGGATTCATCGCATACCCTCTGCTTAAAGCTTTTTCGGGAAAAAGGAGAGAAGTCTCGGTGATATCCTGGGTCCTTGGCGCGGTTTTTCTTGCGCGGTTTGCGTTCCTGGAGCAGTGATGAGGGACTGAAGGGAAGATTTAGCCTGAAAGTTGCAGTTGACTGCAACTTTCACCCCATAGGGGCCGCCCTTTTCCGACGGTAAACTACGCCGGTCCATGCAAAGTGCCCAATGAACAAAAATATACGTTCAAGAATGGCTGTTGGACGTAAAAGGGCGGGACAACCCAGCTCTTTTGCCCAATGATTTGCTATGACAGGGCAAAAGAGCTGCCCTCCGGGCGAATCCTTCAACTGAAGGATTCGGGCTAATGATGTTTCAATAAAATGGGAGCGGCCTGTACCCCGAATTCTGTCTGCACGGCTCACGCCGCAGAGGGAATCATTTATCTGATGCGGCCCACTCTGCGCTTCCCCTTTCGGAGAGAGACGGGCAATCCCAGGAGCCTGTCCGAGTAATGCGATTTCAGCTGCAATTGCCGCTGACGGCCTGCGCCTTTGCGCCGCTCAACTTACAGTCTCCGCCGAGAATGCTCGTCTCGCGTCGTTTCGGCTCGGCATCGCCATCGTCAATTTCGCCATGAACGTCATTACTCGGACAGGCTCCTCGCGCATGTTTGGCC
>JBDRGJ010000391.1:0-2090 GCA_043817835.1 bacterium | reverse complement strand
CTTATTGCCAATCATTTCCATCTGCTTCTAAAAACAGGCTTGGTTCCAATTGCCACGGTGATGAGACGGCTTTTGACCGGATATGCGGTTGCTTACAATCGCCGGCACCGTCGCTATGGGCATCTTTTTCAAAACCGATATAAGTCTATATTGTGTCAGGAGGACGCTTACCTGCTGGAACTGGTCAGATATATTCACCTGAATCCTTTGCGCGCGGGAGTTGTGGCGGATATGGATGAACTGGACCGATACCCTTTCTGCGGCCACGCGGTGATTCTGGGTAAGGTCAAAAACACCTGGCAGGATTTTGAGTGGGTGTTGGGACATTTCGACAGGCGCAAAGGGTCTGCCCGACGAAGCTATCGGAGATTTATTCAAAAAGGCGTCTCGGAGGGGAGGCGTGAAGATTTAATCGGTGGCGGTCTGATTCGAAGCGCCGGCGGCTGGGCGGCTTTAAAGGCAATGCGCAGACTGAAAATAGCACAGAATTCGGATGAGCGGATCTTAGGAGATGGGGATTTTGTTGAGCAGGTGCTGGCAAAGGCACAGGAACAAATGGAAAGAAGGTACAGGCTGCAGGCCGGCGGCTATGATCTTGACAAAATTGCCAACCGGGTGTCGCAGGTAATGGCGCTTGAACTAAACGAGATATGGGCGCCGGGCAAGGGACGCAGACGGGTGAACGCCCGCAGCGTATTATGTTACTGGGCCGTAAGGGAAGTTGGCTTCAGCATGGCAGAACTGTCAAAGCAGCTGAACCTGTCATTATCAGGAGTAAGTCTGGCTGTAAAGCGCGGAGAACAAATCGCACGTGAAAACGGCTACCTTCTTTGCCGCAATTAAACTGTAAAACTAAACAGCGTCCCCACTTTACCACTTTACAATTTGATTTGACTTTAGATTAATGAAAAAACGGTGCTGATTTTTGGCTTAGAACGTTGTTTTTGCCATTGAAATTGGCCTGTTAAGAAAGCGGTAAGGGAAGCAGGCGGGGAGAAGTTCGCCACGATGGCCCTTCTCTCACGCCCGCTGCTCAGCTTTGCGTGTTAGTCAGATTCTGACGAATTCCCTGGGGCAACCGCAGCCAGCATCTGTGAAGAAATGAGCAAGCCACCGAATCTTAAGACACTTACTAAAGAAACATACTACCGGGGTATCTCTCGATTAGGTATGCAAGACTCTGATCTTGCAAACGTTGTGTTAAGGTGGGGGAATCCTCCTTTCTGGACGCATGCACCTGGCTTTCCCGGTATAGTTGTCGCTATCCTCGCCCAACAGGTCTCCTTGGAATCAGCACGGGCGGCATTCACCAAGCTGGAGGGTGCAATCGGTTCAGTCAATCCTGAAGAATTCCTGTCTCTGGAAGACGACATATTGAGGGCAATAGGCTTTAGCCGCCAGAAGGCCTCGTATGTCCGCGGACTGGCTCACGGAATCAGGGCTGGCGACATCGATCTGGCTGCTCTGGAGTCTATGGACAACAAAGATGCCCGGATGAGCCTAATGGAATTACGAGGAATTGGGGCGTGGACAGCCGATACCTATCTGCTATTTTCATTACGCAGAGCGGACGCTTGGCCTTCCGGTGACCTTGCATTGGCAAAGGCAATCCAAGAGTTGAGAGGGTTGGCGACGACACCCGGCACGGAAAAAGTGGACAGAATCGCAGATCATTGGAAACCATGGAGGGCAGTCGCCGCAAGGATCCTTTGGCATCACTATCTCTGTGAACGGGGTCGAACCACATCAGCCTGACAAAGCGTTTGCAGTCGGACACTCGTAAACTCGCGCCTTGCAGCCTGAGCGTTATATTTTTATGGGTAATGGAGATTTATAATTCTTTTAACTCATCAAAGAGAGGATGGTAAAATGAAGACTTTTGCCGATAAAGCGTACGATCTTTTAAGGAAGGTGCCTAAAGGGCGCGTAACGACCTATAAAGAAATTGCCCATGCTCTGGAAACCAGAGCATATCGGGGGGTCGGGCAGGCCATGCGAAGAAACCCCTATGCACCCGAGGTCCCCTGACACCGGGTTGTTTCCACATCCGGTCGGATTGGGGGATTTCAAGGAAAGACATCGGGAACTTC
>JBDRGJ010000390.1:0-5120 GCA_043817835.1 bacterium | reverse complement strand
GGCAGCTTTTTGCGGCAGGACTGTCGCTTGTCATACTGGGCGAAGCGGTGAGAGTCTGGGCTTCGGGCATCCTCAGAAAAACCGCGACACTGGCTGTTTCGGGACCCTATGCCTCGACACGCAATCCCCTTTACGCCGGTTCCTTCCTGATGGCGGCCGGCTTCTGCATAATGGCTACCGATTTCGGGCGGTGGCACTTAACTATGGGCATCTGGCTGCTTGTGATGGCTGGCTTTGCCGGCGTTTATAAAACGCAGGTCTCATCCGAAGAAAACCATCTGGCGGATATTTTCGGGGCTGAATACAAAGAATATTGCCGGCGGGTTCCCAGGTATTTTCCAGTGTTTTCCCTGCTTGGAGAAGCCTTCCGCACGACATCATTTTCAGCCGAAGCATTTCTCAAAAACAGGGAATGGAACGCGGTTCTCGGAACAGCAGCCGTATCCGCTTTTTTGGCCGCGAGGCTCTTGTATGGTTTTTGACTCAAAAACCTTCAAGGGTAGAGGGTATGCCCCCTCACAGAATTACGGGGGTGGACGGTCGTCTCCGGCGTGCCGCAAACCTCTGGTGCTTTGCGGCGCCCCAGAGCCACAGGGTGCCCTGACCGGTCCGGGGTTCAGGGTAGAGTAAACGAAAAATCCTGAAGAAAATGCAGAGTAAATAAAGAAATCAGGCTAAACGAATGAAATTTTTTGTGCCTGTTTGTTTTGCCGTTATATCCATAATGGACTGCAGCTGCCGGGCGCAGGAAGACGCTTCTCCGATGCCGAACCCCCTGTCTTTGGCGCCGGAGGTCGTTCTGGACTCCTCGGCTCCGCCGGTGCCCTGGAAAGGAGAAACACTGGAATATGAAATTTCGTGGGGCTTCATCAAAGTCGGGACTTCGGATATGTCCGCAAAACAGACCGTCATGGTCTCAAGCCGGCCGTGCTATCACATAGTCTCAACCGCTAAATCAGGATCGGTAATAGACACTTTTTACAAAGTCAGGGACCTGAACGAATCCTGGATGGATGCCTTTTCCTTCATTTCCATGGGATATTCGAAAAATATCCGAGAGGGAGGATACCGCAGGCGGGAATGGGTCGTCTTTGACCAGGAAAACCGCGTTTTCAGGGCGGAGTCTGTCGGCAAAAGCGGAACGCCGTCATTCAAGGAGGGCCCTCTCCCCGGTCCTGTCCATGATATGCTTTCCAGCCTTTACTTCGTAAGAAGCCGTCCGCTTGAAGTCGGCCGTGACATAATCATGGATGTCAACTCCACGAAAAACTGGCCGCTTGTTGTGAAAGTGATAAAAAAGGAGAAAGTAAAAACCCCTGCCGGGAAATTCGAATGTTTTCTACTTGAACCCAAACTCAGGGAAGAGGGAATATTCGTAGCCAAAGGCAAACGTCTGCGGGTCTGGCTCACCGCTGACGAAGACATGATACCCGTTCAGATGAAAGCCGAGGTGTTCATAGGCCACGTCTCGGCCGAACTCGTAAGACGCACTGTTGAATGATATAATTAAAAAAACGAACAGCGCATATCAGAGTATGAAAAGCGTGAAACTTCCTTCAAAAAACAGGCTTGTCCCGATAATAAAACGATTCCCCGGCAGGAGGATTCTCATACTGGGGGATATAATGCTGGATAATTTCATCCGCGGCAGGGTCGACAGGATATCTCCGGAAGCGCCGGTTCCGGTGGTCCACGTGCAGCAGGAAAGCCACGTGCCGGGCGGCGGCGGAAACGTGGCGCACAATCTTGCCGCTCTCGAAGCCAGGGTTTCGCTCGTCAGCGTTGTCGGAACCGACGACGCCGGCTTCAAGCTTCTGGACGCGCTTAAATCCCGGGGAGCCGACGTCTCCGGCGTCATACAGGACTCCGGCCGGCCGACCACTGAAAAGACAAGGGTCATAGCCGAACACCAGCAGGTGGTGCGCTTCGACAAGGAGTCCGACTGTCTCCTGTCTGCCTCCGTTCAGGCCGAATGTCTTGAAGCCTTCCGCGAAAAACTTCCGAACTGCGACGCGGTTCTGCTTTCCGATTACGGGAAGGGCATCCTTTCCTCGGTAAATCTCAAAGCCATTATCAACGCATGCAGAAATAAACGCATACCTGTCTGCGTGGATCCGAAAGTGGAGCATTTCAGAAAATACAGGAGGGTGACCTGCATCACACCCAACACCATGGAGGCCTGGACAGGAATGGGGATGCATGTCAAGGAGGACCAGCCGCGCATAGAGGAACTGGGAAGAAACATACTCAAAAAGCTTTCCTGCGAGTCGGTGCTCATAACCCAGGGAGAACACGGGATGACGCTGATAGAGACGACCCAGGCAGGCCCTGGAATACTGCATATACCGGCCAGGGCGATGGAAGTGTATGACGTAACCGGGGCCGGAGACACCGTCATATCCGTCTTCTGTCTTGCGCTGGCATCAGGCGCCGCACTCCGTGAGGCAGCTGTGCTTTCCAACTGCGCCGCCGGAGTGGTCGTAGGCAAACTTGGCACGGCCACACTGACCAGGGAAGAATTGATTTCAGCTTTATAAAAATGAAAAAAGGCTGTCTTATAGTGATACCCGCCCGCTACGCCTCGGTCCGGTTCCCGGCAAAGGTACTGGCCAGAGTTGCGGGCAAATCCATACTCCGGTGGTGCCATGAAGCCGCTGTCCGGTCCGGCGTGGGACGCGTGATTATCGCCACCGAAGACCGCAAAGTGCTTCAGGCGGCCAATTCCATGGGAGCGGAGGCGGTTCTGACGAGTCCGCGCTGCGCTTCGGGTTCCGACCGGGTCCATGAGGCCGCTTCCGGATCCAGGGAACCCTTTATAATCAATTACCAGGCGGATGAGCCCTTCATGCAGCCTGACACGCTGCGCAGAGTGGCGGCAAGGTTGAGGAAAAATCCCGCTTACGACATGGTAACCGCCGCCGCTCCGCTTAAAGACGGCAGGGAAGTTTCAGATCCCAACTGCGTCAAAATTGCGGCGGCCAAAGACGGACGCGCCCTTTATTTTTCCCGCTGTCCGATACCATACCACCATCCGCTTTCAAAGCTTGCCCGGAACTATCCGTGGCAGAAACACTGCGGGCTTTACGGGTACCGCAGAAAATCCCTGGACAGGTTCGTGGCTTTGCCCCCCAGCCCCCTCGAACTGCTTGAGAGACTGGAACAGCTCCGAGCCCTGGAAGCCGGCATGACCGTATCCGTAGTGACGGTTCCGAGGCTGGGGCCGGCCGTGGACGTTCCGGGGGACATAAAGCGGGCGCAGTTCTATTACGGAAAATTCGTAAAAAAATGTCAAAATATATATTCGTGACCGGAGGCGTGGTAAGCTCTCTCGGCAAGGGGATATGCGCAGCTTCCATAGGGAAGCTCCTGCAGTCGCGCGGCCTCTCTGTCGCGATGATGAAGTGCGACCCTTATATCAACGTCGACGCCGGCACCATGGCTCCCTTCCAGCACGGAGAGGTATTTGTGACCGAAGACGGAGCCGAGACCGACCTGGACCTGGGCCATTATGAACGTTTCCTTGACATAAACACCACACGCGACAGCAACATAACTGCCGGCAGTATTTATGAATCGGTCATTTCCAAGGAACGCCGGGGAAGATATCTCGGCTCAACGGTACAGGTAATACCCCACATAACCGACGAGATAAAGTCCCGTTTTTTTGCACTCGGAAAGAATTGGCCGCGAGACACCCTGCCGCTAACAGCGCCAGCACCACCCGACAGCGCCAGAGGCCGGTGGTACGACGGAGTCGAGGCACGCGGCACGCAGGGCAGAGGTTCGCGGCACCTGCCCGACAGCCGGCAGGCGGGCGCCAGAGGCAGCGACGTGGTCATCATGGAAATAGGCGGAACGGTGGGTGACATAGAAAGCCTACCGTTTCTGGAGGCTGCCCGGCAGATGCGCCCCGACCGCATGAAAAACGACGTCATTTACATCCATGTCACGCTGGTGCCCTACCTTTCATCTTCAGACGAGGTAAAGACCAAGCCGACCCAGCATTCGGTCAACAAGCTGCGGGAGATAGGCATAGACCCCGACATCATCATATGCCGGACGGAAAAGCCCCTGGGAAAGGAAATTCGATCCAAAATATCCCTCTTCTGCAGCGTTCCGGCCCGGGCCGTGGCGGAAGTCCCCAATGTCCCGACTATTTACAATGTCCCGGCGCTTTTGAGCAGGCAGGGCATAGACGGGCAGATACTTGCACTGCTGCGTATGAGCGGCCGGAAAAGAAAACCCGACAACTGGAACACGTTCCTGCGCAGACTCGAATCACCCGCCGGTGAAGTGACAGTGGCTCTGGTCGGAAAATACACCAGGCTTAAAGACTCGTACATGTCGGTGATCGAGGCACTGAACCACGCAGGAACGCACAATGGAGTGAAAGTCAACATAGATTTTGTGGACGTTGAGGACAAAGGAACCGAAAAACGCCTTCTTGCATCGGATGGCATACTTGTGCCGGGAGGTTTCGGCGAACGGGGAGTCGAAGACAAAATAAAAGCGGCAGGCCTGGCCCGGAAAAATGCCATGCCGTTTTTCGGCATCTGCCTGGGCATGCAATGCGCCGTAGTGGACGCCGCAAGAAACCTGCTGGGAATCTCTTCGGCTCATTCCTCGGAATTCTCCCCGGGAACACGCCATCCGGTGGTGGACCTGATGGAGAACCAGCGCGGAAAAAAGTCCCGTGGCGGGACAATGCGCCTGGGCGCTTATGCATGCAGACTCAGGGCAGGCAGCCTGGCAAAAGCGGCCTACGGAACCGTAAATATCTCGGAAAGGCACCGCCACCGCTATGAGTTCAACTCCGGATACGCAAAGGCTCTGGAGAAGAAAGGATTTTGTGTGACGGGAGTATGCAGGGACAACGGCCTCCCGGAAATAGTGGAACTGAAAGGCCATCCGTGGTTTTTGGGAGTCCAGTTCCATCCGGAGTTCAAATCAAGACCCCTTTCCCCGCACCCGCTTTTCTCAGCGTTCATAACGGCCTGCATTAAAAAAAAGAAGTCAGGGAAGATGGGAGAGGGAATACCCCTTCGCAGGGCTACGGGGACGGACGGTTCCCCAAAGGGGGCCCTAGCCGGTCCGGGGGAGAGGAGGTGAAAATGACCGAG
>JBDRGJ010000389.1:0-3436 GCA_043817835.1 bacterium | reverse complement strand
AGGGGTTCTCCCCCCCTTTTCCCGCAGATTTTATCATCCCGTCAAGACGTTTGGAGAATTTTTCGGCTGCATGCCTGTTTGAAGTAAATATGTTCTTCTTTTCTGTGGGATCAACGGAACGGTCGTAGAACTCCTCCGTCATGCAGCGCCTGTCCTGATTTATTGAACGGTTTGGGCATTTGTTTTTTCTGATGTATGTGCGGCGGCTGTCCCTGACCGAATAATTGACCCGCCATCTCGCAAAAGCCATGGCGTTGACGTCAGGTTTCCCGCCTTTCATAAGGGGGACAAGAGAGCGTCCTTCCGTTCCTTCCGGAGCAGGAAGACCTGCCAGTTCCAGGATGGTGGGCATTATGTCAATGCTCTGCACAATCTGAGCCGGCTTTATACCTGCGTGTTTTCCTGGGAGGATGAAAATAAGCGGAACGTGCAGGTGTTCATTGTAGACTTGTGTATGTGACACTCGTCCGTGCTCCATGAATTCCTCGCCATGGTCGGATGTGATAATGAGAAGGGTCTTCTCCGCCAGCCCAAGATCCTCGAGCCTGGCGTAAAGGGCGCCTATGGCCATATCGGCCTCGAATACAACCGCATCGTAAAGAGTCCGGATATAGGCAATGTCTTCCGGGGAATTGAGATCAAAATATTTCCAGAAAACATCGCGCTGGAGCCTGCCGAATGCCGAATAAAATCCGGTGCTGCGCATCTCCTTAAAAAGACGCAACGGCTCTGAGACGGCTTTCCCCAGAATCTGCAGATACATTTTTTTGCCGGTTATGTTCTTTTCAGGCGGGATGAATCGGGAAAACCGCAGTATCGAAGATTTTTCCGGCATATACGGATCGTGGATCAGGTAAGTGTGAAGGAACATGAAGAATTTCCGGTTCCTGTTTTTTTCCAGCCAGGAGAATGCTGATCCCCAAGTGATTTTCATTCGTCTGCCGCGCATCGGGTCAGAAGAAATAAACTCGTTGCACCCCCTTTCAAATCCCGCACTTAAGTTGATGCCCATGGCATCCAGGTTGGCCGCCCACACCGTATGGTAGCCGTGCTTTTTAAAGACCATCGGCAGAGTAAGGGTCTTTGAGGGTAGTCGATCCCTGAAAAGATTTTCAACTTCGTGCGTCCAGGGATACTGCGATGTGAAAATAGACATATGGCTGGGCAGGGTGTTGGGCGACTGGGAATAAGCGTTCAGGAAAACTGCCCCTGTCGCGGCCAGGCGGTCTATGTTGGGCGAGGTGTCACTGCGGCAGCCGTAGATACCGAGGGCGTCGGCCCTGAGAGTGTCCAGCGATACCAGTATCACATTGCAGTCCGGGCAGGAAATCCGCGCCTGTGCCTGCGCGCAGTGTCCGGCTTCCATGATTAAAGACAGAAACAACGCCGAAAAAAATATTGCGGCCCAGCAGGCCGGTTTGCGGGTTATACAAAGACAGTAACGGGCACAAATCATATTATTTGGTTTATTTGGATTGCCTCTTGAATCTCAAGGATATTCAGTATTGAACTGCTTTCATCATTTCCCACAGAGACCTTTTCAGGGACATTTTGCGAGCGCGCCTGTAAAAGAAGATAAAATACGACGCTTTGTATATGAGATTAAACACGGGATTCGGCCGGAGTTTAATCAGAACTTGCACAAGCGGTTTAATAAACGGAAAGGCAATTGCCAAATACACGAACTTGTGGAGATTCGTTATTTCCCTGATTCCCGGCTGTTTCAGCTGACTTAGAGAATGAGCATCGCATGACCTGCTCTCAAAATCAAGCTTTTCGACCAACTTCGCCCTTTTTACATAGTCGGCGATTTCCGTTCCGGGAAAAGGCTGAAACATGCTTGTCCATGCCGAATCAGCCTTTATGTCGATATTAAACTGGATAGTTTTCCAAGCGTCATCAAGCGTTTCGTGGGGCAGTCCCAGCATATTTGTGGTGTTGAATCTGATCCCGTGCTTTTTGAGGATTTCAGCGGCAGACATGATCTGCGCGTCCGTCACGCCTTTTTTTAATATTTTGTTGCGGATTAGCTCATTCCCCGATTCGACTCCTAAATCGACCTGATAACATCCGGCTTCCTTCAGTTTTAAAACCATCTCTTCGTCGCACAGGTTGGCTCTGACATTGCAGTAAAACGGTATGCGCAGTTCTTTTCTGTACGCGTCGAGAAATCTGATTGCCAGATCCCTGTTATATATGAACGTATCATCATAGAATCTTACGGAAGGCAGAGGATACCGTTCTTTTACTGTCCTTATTTCCTCCATGACTTTTTCCGGCGAGCGGAAACGGACATAGTCGCCAGCGGTATTTTCATACTTTTTCCGCAGGGCGTGGTTGAAACAGAAGGCGCAGTAATACGGGCAGCCTCTGCCCAATGCGAAATTCTTGTGGGGAGATTCGCGCAGGAACCGGTATCCGTAGTAAATCTCCCTGTCGGCAAAAGGGATGGCGTCGATATCCTGAATCAGCGGCCGAAGCTGATTGCGGATGACGCGCCCCTCCTTCCTGAACCAGAAATTTTTTATGCCGGTATACTCTGCGCCGCGGCTGATTGCGTCGGCAAGTTCCGCAACGGCGCTTTCGCCTTCGCCTATGCATATGGCATCAACCGCATCATTTTCAATAATCCCGGGGCAGAATGTGGGATGGGGCCCCCCCATTATTATGAATTTGTCGTCCCCGAATAGGGCCTTAAGCCGGGATGCGAGGTTAACGGCCCACGCATGCTGCCCGGTGAATATCGAAAATGCGATTACATCAGGCTTGTATTCCTTTACGCCGCGGATAATGCTTTTATCCGGACCGATAAAGACTCTGCAGTCATGGCCGTTTTTTTTTCAGGACGGCGGATAAATACATCACCCCGAGATATTCTATCCAGAAATACTGCACGAAAGCGACTTTCACCATGTTGGGTCGTCCGCCCGCATATGGTTATCCCGCAGATTCTCTAAGCGAAGCCGCGGGTGCATCCCCGATATTGTCGTTCTACGCGGCTGAAAAGAAATGCTACCTGGTTTTCTCTTTGCCGAAAAAGGCGTATGCCAGACCGGCGATTCCGGAAATTGATACGACCATAATATAAAAGCAATGCAGGAGCGCAGCCCTGACGGAGAAAATAAAGCCGTATTTTTCACGGAATCTGAGGTACAGCCCCCTGTTCAGATACAAAAAAATCACAAAAGATGCCAAAGCCGGCCATATCAGAGGTCTGATCGCGATGCTCGCTGCCGACAGGCCGAATATCAACGCGGAAAGAACATAGAATGTTTTGAAAATTCTGCTGTTATAATTATAAAAAGTTCCAGTCCTGTCCTTCATCCGGTAAAGCACCACTGCCCGGAGAAAGGCTCTTTCAGCGTACTTTCTGAGCCCATGGAAGAGAAATTTATCCGGATAGGAATTTTTCATCAGGATATTTTTATCCAGGCCG
>JBDRGJ010000388.1:0-3512 GCA_043817835.1 bacterium | reverse complement strand
CCTCCCCTCTCCCCGTCGGGGAGAGGGAAAAAGGGGGCAAAATCCGCGGATATAAATGTAAATCCGCAATGCGTCTTCCCGCGGTATTTCTGTTTTGTGCAGCGGGCATCTTCAATTCATTGCAGGCACATGCGCGGATTTCATGCCGGGACTGCAGCGTGATACTGATTTCGCTGGACACCCTCCTCGCCGACGCCCTGGGCATTCACGGTTACCGCAGGGACATCTCGCCCAACATCGACCGCCTGGCCGGCAATGGCGCGCTTTTTCTCAATGCCTACTCCCATTCGCCCAACACCCTGTCCAGCCACATGTCCATATTTACCTCTCAATATCCGTGGAAGCACAATATGGAGGCCATTTACAGAGACAGCCTGGCAGGGGAAACAGTGACTCTGCCGATGGCGCTGAAAACACGGGGCTACAAAACTGTCTGGGCGGCAACCACGCAAGACTCTCATCTGAGCCTGACCGCCGGGTTTGAAAGAGGATTTGACGATTTTGTGCCTATCCGAACTAAGTCATTGTCATGGAAGCCGGCTTTCTCCTGGCTTAAAAAAAACAGGGGTCATAAATTCTTCATGTTTCTGCATACCTACCATGTTCACAAGCCCTATACGCCGAAAAAATCTTCGATCCTGCGGTTTTCCCGGACTTTCCCGCGCTCAAAAATCATGACGAATGGCGGACTGGATTTACTGGCTCTGAAAGAAATAGCCGCATCGCCGCTGCGCGTTCTAAGGGAGATACGGATCGGCGGGTTTTCTCTGGTTTTCCGCAAGCTGAGGGCTGAGATTTTCCTGGAAAACTTTAACCCTGATGCCCCGGACGACATGATGCATCTCAGGACTCTTTATGATGCATGCGTATACGAAGTCGACGCTGCAATAGGAGGCCTTTATGCAGAGCTGGAGAAACTGGGATTGGCCGGCAAAACCCTTCTGGTCATCACATCTGATCACGGTGAGTCATTCCTGGAGCACGGACAACTGAATCATACCCAGCTTTACATCCAGAATCTCCATGTTCCTCTCATATTCGTTTTCCCCGGAAAACAACCGGGCAGAAAGATTCAGCATGTTGTCCAGAGCATCGACATAACCCCCACCATTCTTGACGCGCTGGGATTTCCGGCTTTGCAGGGTGCACAGGGTTTTTCCCTTCTGCCATTGATGGAAGGCAGGGGTTCTGAAGGCCGGAGCCTGGCTTTTGCAAAATGGTTTAGGAGTTATTCCGTAAGAGACTGCCGCTACACCTACATCCGAAGCGACAATTGTGCTGACCGCAGTCCTGACCGGGATATCAGATGTGTCGCAGAGGAGTTTTACGACAGATCCGGCGATCCGGAGGAGTTGAAAAATATCTTTTCTTCAAACAGGGATGCGGCCGGCAAATTTGCCGGGTGCCTCTCCGCGATGAGGGCATCCGCGCCAAAGAGAAGGACAAATCCCTGGCCCGGGAAAATTCCTGAAGACGTCAGGAAAAGGATACGGGAAACGGGATATTGGTAAACGGCCTTTGTTCAAATAGATGTCTATTCCCGGCAGGATACCAGACCTTTTTCTTTAAGCAGGCTGAATACGGCTTCGGCCATTACGCGGTAGCCCTTTGAGTTGGGGTGCCCGCCGCCCGGCTCGTCATAAGCCCGGTAAATGTTCTTTCCGTCTTTAAACATGTCATCCGGCACGCTGAAACGGGCATGCATGTCCAGATACGGCACTTTAAACGCGTTTGCGACCTCACGCCTTATATGGTCGTGCTTGTTGTCGAGCCACGGATAAGACAGAACTGCGGCTTTGGCGTCGAACGCACTCGAAATTTTCAGCATCAGCGAAAGATCGTAACGCAATAGTTCTTTTAATGCCGGTCCGGCTTTTTCCTTAAGGGTCAGGACAATATCCTTGGACAGAAGCCATTTGGCCCCCTTGTGGCCGGAATCCATTTCAAGGGTTTTTCTGGCGTGTGTAAAAGCTTTTTGATAATCATTAAGTTTGTAAAGCACATACCCGAGCAGGTAATGCCCCTGGCCGCAGGAATCTTCCATTGAAATCGTCTGCTCAAGCTGTTGCCTGGCGTCGTAAAACAGGCCTGAGTTCATTTTCTCCGAAGCCTCATAGAGCGATTTTTCCGCCGCAGGCGAACATGGCGCAGGCTCCCATTGTCCGTCTTCAGCGCCGGCGACTGACTTTAAAAAGTGCCGCCCCAGCTTGTATGTCCTGAAATTAAAGGCGTAAAGCTTCAGGGCAGCCGATATGCGTTTAAAGCGATTGGGATTTTGTGCGTCAAAGATATGGTAATTGCTTTCAAGCAGGGTCGTATTATTCGCCCCTGCAAGCATGATGAGTATTTCAGGCCTGTTTTTTTCAAGCAATTCTTCAAGTCTGCCGGCCAATTGGGACGAATTGCGTCCTGGAATGCCTTCATTTATCACGATATATCTTTCTTCGGAGCCGCATTCCGAATCAAGCAGTCTTTGAAGATGTCCCGGATAGCCTTCGCCGAATGGGGCCCCCACGCCTAAAGTATAGGAATCTCCCACGCATAATATTTTTACCGCGGCGGAGGTTCCCAGATCGCTTCTGTGCGTCTTCCGGTATTTGTAAACGGCTCCCGCCGTTCTGAGGATTATTTCCGAAATGCCCAGTCCTGCCGCAATGCCGAAAAAAATAAGCAGTATCAGGCTTGCCGGTTTTTTCAATGCAATTGTCATATGCTTAGAAGATGTGAAATATTATCATATAATTGTAACCATTCAGGTTCAAGGTTCAAAGGTTAAAAAGGTTCAGCAAAAAGAGTTCACGGTTCAGAGGTTCAGGGGGGTTCAGGTTCCGGGGTTCAAAGGTTGGAGAGGTTCAATGGTTTCAGGTTCAGGGATTGAAAAACCTTGAACCCTGAACCTTGAACGGGGAACCTTAAACCGTGAACCCTGAACCGTTGAACTGTGAACCTGCGCAGCTGCGAATATTGATTATGGGGACTCCTGATATAAGCGCCGCGATAATAGGCCGCAACGGCCTCGGCTATCTGAAAAAATGCGTTGATGCCGTGAGACGGAGCGGCACGCATTTCTCGGAAATATTATACGTGGATGACGCTTCCACGGACGGAAGTCCGGCATGGATCGCTGATAATCATCCTGAAGTCAGGGTCTTGGCTTTGAAAGAACGGAAAGGTCCCTCCCACACCCGGAACGAAGGAATAGCGCTTGCGCGGTCCGGCCTGGTTCTTTTGATTGATTGCGACGCTTGTCCTGCCCCGGACTGCGCCGGGCTTCTGGCTGAAAAAATCTCGCAGGTTCCGCAGGCGGTTCTGGCAGTCCCCAGAATAATGCTGGAAGGCACCGATACCGTCCAGCACGGCGGGGGAAGATGTCATTTTCTGGGGTTGAGCGTCTTCCCGGATGCATGGCGCAAAATTCCGTCCTCTACCCCCTACCCCGGACCGGTCAGGGACCCCTCTACCCTCTACCCCCTACCCCCTGCCCCCTGCCCCCTACCCTCTACCCTATACCC
>JBDRGJ010000387.1:0-5503 GCA_043817835.1 bacterium | reverse complement strand
CAGGCAGGCGACAGGCAGGTGCATGCACGTGGATGTCCGCCAAACTTCACGGCGGATCCGCCAAAGTTGTAGTGGCGGAAATGCTTATGTCAGTACTTCGGCGGATTCCGCCCCGCATCGGGCTGCGGATAACCGGCCGATGACGTAGTGGCGGGTATTGTTAGGAACCACGGGCATGCCCGTGGGGCTCCATAAAGCGCCAAGTGAAAAGAAGGGGCTAAACCGAGATGAGAACAAACGTAATTTTTGCGTCCCGTGATCTTTCCAGGGCTTCGCTTTTTCTTGAAATGCTGGGAAGGAACGGTTATTCGGTCGTCACCACCCAGAAGGCCAAGGAAGCCCTGGGCTTTCTGGCCCAGCGAAGCTGCGATCTCCTGGTGCTGAGCCAGCATCTGGCGGATGAAGACGGCCTGGTCTTTCTTAAAAACCTGCGCAACCGCAACAAGAGCGTTCCTGTGATCGCCATACTGGAATCCCCGGACACGGTGCTGGAGCATATGCCGCCCGGGCTTTCTTTTGAAACCTTTTTTCCCGGCCAGCCCGCGCCGCGCTCCGGCGGGTCTTCTTCAGCCAGGATAACGATCAAGCTGGCCTTTTTTCAGCTGGGGGCTGATGAGTGCCTCAGCTATAGCCAGGATCTGCACGAATCTCTGGCCAGAATAAGGGCTGTTCTGCGCAGGGTAGCACCCACCCTTCCGGACGAAGTCATGAAGATGGGGGAACTGAGCCTGAACCTGAGCAGCTATACGCTTAAGATAAGCGGCAGCAATATTCCCCTGACAGCCAAGGAATTCGACCTGCTTTTCGTTTTTCTCAGCTCTCCCAACAGGGTGTTGAGCAGGCCTTATCTGATAGAAAGGGTATGGGGATATAATTATTTCGGCTCTCCGCGCACCGTCGATGTCCATGTGCGCAGGCTGCGCGAAAAACTGGGCAAGGCTGCCAGGTACGTCCATACGGTGCCCTGCGTGGGGTATAAGCTTGTGCCGCCCAACTCCAGGTAATGCGCGCGGGGGGAAAACCAGGCAAAACAAGCAGGGCAGGCACCGCAAGAAACTTAAGCAAAAGAATAGAAAGGTGATACGGGACTTGTCCAAAAATGCCGGTTTTCCGTATAAACTTATGATCTTATCAACTTACTCAACTTGACCGGATTTTGCCCTCTTTTTCCCTCTCCCCGACGGGGAGAGGGGAGGGTGAGGGGAATGGTCCCAAGGAACCCTCACCCCAGCCCTCTCCCGTCGGTACGGGAGAGGGAGATAAGTGAAAATCGGTCATATTGAGAACTTATCATCGCAGTTCGACTCAATGGAGGAAAATCCCGTGACATCCGCCCCGAGCATTCTGGTGATAGACGACGACGCGCACCTGAGGGAAAGCCTTGCCGAGGTGCTTGAACTGGAGGGCTTCAAGTGCCATCTGGCCGCCAACGCCAAATCCGGCGTAGAATTGGCAAAAAAAACCGGTTCGCAGGTGGTTATAATGGATATCCAGCTTCCCGATTCCAGCGGTTTCCAGATATGCCAGGAACTGCGGAAGCATTCCAGGGACACGGTCCTTATAATGATGACCGGAAGATTCCTGTCCGCCGAGGAAAAGACCCAGGGCTTCGAATTGGGGGCCGACGAATATCTCATCAAGCCTTTCAACCTGGCCGAGCTTTCCGTCAGGATCAGGCAGCTTCTGGCCCGCAAACAGTCCAGATGAAAAGATTCGGGTCACTGCTCCCGGCAGTAATAACGGCACTGGCGTTCATGACGGCCGTGTCCGCATTGCGCCCCGCGCATGCGGCTGCAGCCGATTCTTCCTCCGGCGTGCCGGCCAGGGTAGAGCTTTTCTGGGAAGCCCTGGACGGTCGCGCATGGCAGAGCTATTTCCTGCTGGACGCCGTCCGCAGACGTTTCGGAAGACTGCTGGATGTGCGCATAACGTGCCTGGTCGGAAAGAACGCGGACGGTTCATGGAAATCATCCAGAGGCGGCGAGGAAACGGCAGAGTCCATGCGCATGGCAACGGTCCAGGAACTGCACCGCGGACGGCTCTGGGACTATCTGGCCGGCAGAAGCCTCAACCCTGCGGAGGGAGGCTGGAGGGAAGCGGCGCGCTTTGCGGGCATGGTCCCGGAAAAACTCGAGGCGGAAGTCAGCAAGAAAGGAGACGCGCTCCTTAAAAAGCATTTTGAAAGGGCCGCCAGGGCCGGAATCACGGGGTTTTCAGTGCAGATAAACGGCAGGCTTTATTCCGTGGAAAACAGGCTTGTTCCGTTCGCAGAAGCGGTGAACGCGGCCCTGCCGCCTGAAAAAAGAGTTTTAATCCCTGAAGCTCCGAAACAGCAGCCGGGAGCAGCGCCGCAATTGTGGGTGGTCGCAAGCTCGGCGTCCGCCGCGGCGGGAGAGGATAAGAATCTTACGGCCGCCGTGGAAAAGGTTTTTCCGGGCATGAAGGCGAAGCTGGTGGAATACGGCAGCACGGAGGCGGCCCGGTTCGCGGCTGCGGGCCTGGAATTCCTCCCGGCTTATATCCTTGAAGACACGCCGGGCGTCAGAAGCGCTCTGAAGCATGCCGTGGAACGGGGAGCGCTGGTTCCGCGGGGCGGCTATCTTGTCCTGAAAGAAAGGGCAAGAGAGGGGTTTTTTACGGCAAATCCGCGCAAACCGGGGCTTCTGGAGATTTTTGTGATGTCACAGTGCCCTTACGGGATACAGGCCGAAAACTCTATCATAGAGGCCTACAGAAAAAAACTTCTGCCCGAAGGCACACAGGTGAAGATGAGGTACATCGTCGACCTGGAAATCTCCACCTCCGGCGCGAAAAGATTCAGAAGCCTTCACGGACCGGCCGAATGGGAAGAAAACGCCAGGCAGCTTTTTATGCAGGAAAAATATCCGGAGAAGTTTTTCGATTACCTGCTGGCAAGAAACATTGAGCCGGGCTCAAGCCTCTGGCAGAACGCCGTTAAAAAAGCCGGCATCAGGCCGGCGGAGGTGGAAGCCGGTTTTGAACGGGGCAGGGAGCTTCTGGCCGATGACGCGGCGTTGAGCTCGCTGCTGGGGATAAATTCTTCCCCGACATTCCTCTGGGAGGGACAGACCATGACGGGAGGTCTGGCCGGGGTCAGGAAAATAGCCGGTTTCGGGAATGTCCCTCTTCAGGCTTCGCCGCAGTCCGGCTCATGTAAAAACTAGCCCGAAAATCGCGGGCGCCGCCGGTTTGATTTCTGAAACTCCGGATACAAAACAATTTCAAAGTTTAGAATTTGGAGCCTGGAATTTTAAAAGTTTATGCCTTCAGCAAGCGTAAAAAAAGGAAAGCTCTTTTACAAGCTTCTGATAATATTCCTGGTCATTTCCCTGGGGCCGCTGGGCATTGCCGGCTATTACCTCATCAACCTCAGCCAGACAACCCTCAGCCGTTCCATACTGCGGGACCAGGAATCCCTCGCAGTGGGTTTCGCGGACACGGTTTTCAACTACGTGATGAGTTTCCGCAACATTCTTTTCGACGCCTCCCGGCTTGAGGACTTCTCCCCTATGAACGCCGCCCGCCAGCGGGCCATAATAAACCACATGATGCAACTGCACGCGGCCTTCCTGGAGATGTCCGTGGTGGACGCGGCGGGTAATGAGACCGTCCGCATAGGCCGCTTCCTGCGCGAGCCCCAGCTGCGCAACCTTTCGGACAACGTCGCTTTCACCAAAACGCTCAAGACAGGCGAATTCATCGGCGGCCTGGATCGTTTTATGGATTCCTATCCGATGCTTACGATAGGCCTGCAGATAGTCAATCCAGCGACAAGCCAGGCTGCCGGGGCGCTTATGGCAAAGCTGAGCCTCAACGGACTCAGCAGCATTCTCAAGACCGGTTTTCCGGAGGCCACACACACGCAGGCCGCGGTCATAGACGGCAACGGCTTTCTTGTGGCTCATTCGGACCTCGCCGTGGTGTACAAACCCGACGCCAAACTCCCGGACGACGTGCTCAGGGTGCTTCTGCAGAACGACGCCAAAACCGGGGGCGGGGAAATACCGCTTGCCGACGGCGAGAAAGCGCTGGGCGCTTTCGCCGAAGTGCAGGACCTGGGCTGGGTGGTCTACGTGCAGCGCTCCCTCACGATAGCCCATCAGACTTCCAGGGAAATGCTCAAGCGCACCTACAGGACCATGGTCATGGTCGTCGTTTTTGTGCTGCTTCTGGGCTACATTGTTTCGGCGGTCATCACGCAGCCCATACAGGCCCTGCGGGAGGCGGCGATAAAACTGGGGCAGGGTCAGTTCGACGATCTGCCGGAAGTGCGCATGCCCAATGACGAGATAGGGGAACTGGCCCGGACTTTCAGCCAGATGAGCGATTCATTGAGAGTGAAAACCGTTGAGATCACCGCGTCCAAGGAAGAACTGGAAAAGCTCAACCGCACCCTGGAAAACAGGGTAGAGGCCAGGACCAGGGAACTCAAGGCAGCCCAGGACGAACTCATAAAGAAAGAAAGGCTGGCCGCAATAGGGCAGATGGCTTCAGTCGTGGGCCACGAGATAAGGAACCCGCTGGCGGTCATAAACAATTCGGTTTATTTCATCAAAACCAAGCTGGGTGGCGTCCAGCCGCCGCCTGACCCTAAAGTGATCAAGCACATCTCCATCATAGAATCCGAGATACAGCAGGCTAACGGCATCATCAACGAAATCCTGGGTTTCGCGCGCACAAAGGAGCTTAACCCCAGGATACAGTCTCTCAACTCTTTCATGGACGAATTGCTGGCGTCTTATCCTTTCCCGCCGCACATAACCGTCGTTAAAAATGCGGCCCCGGAAAATCCGATGGTGAACATAGACTCCGGCGAAATGAAGCAGGCCCTGCGCAACCTTATCGGCAATGGCATAGAGGTCATGCCTTCAGGCGGAACGCTCCGGATCGTCACCGAGATGATGCAAAGCAACTGGGTGCGCATAGATGTTGCCGATACCGGTCCGGGAATGCCCAGGGACACAGCGGAGAAGGTTTTCACGCCGTTTTCACCACCAAGGCCAGAGGCACCGGGCTTGGCCTGGCCGTGGTCAAAAAGGTGGTGGACAGGCATAAGGGGAAAGTGGACCTGGTCAGCGAGCCGGGAAAGGGGACGACTTTCAAGATTTACCTCCCCCTTGCGAACAGGTCTGTCAGGCAGGGTAACCAGTAACCGGTAATCAGTAATCAGTAACCGGTAATCAGTAAACGGTGAACGGTAAATCTGTAAACAGCAGAACTGCAAACGACTGTTAATTTTTATGGAATCCAAAGTTCTTATAGTGGACGACGACGCGCACCTGAGGGAAACCCTGAGGGACCTTCTTGAAATGGAGGGCTATAAGGTATCCGAGGCCGGCAGCGGCCAGGATGCCATGAAGCTTGTCGTCACGGATTTCTATCACATAATCCTGATGGATTTCAACCTTACCGACAAGACAGGCATAGAGGTGATAAAGGACATACGCAAGGTGAACACGGAAAGCCAGATACTGATGATGAC